>NZ_JBFTRC010000042.1:0-46320 GCF_056399325.1 Allobosea sp. 01N443 | reverse complement strand
GTATCGGCCCTCGCAAAGCCCAGCCTCGCGCTGCCGGCAAAGCTCCTGAAATTCGTTCCCGAGGCGGATGTCGCGATCGTCGATCCAGTCTGGACGACGGCGACGGTGACGCGCAATCACGGCTATCTGGTCTTCGATACGCTCTATGGGCAGAACGCCGATTATGGTTTCGAGCCCCAGATGGTGGCGGGCCATACGATCGAGGACGACGGCAAGACCTGGCGACTGACATTGCGCGAGGGCCTGCGTTTCCATGATGGCGAGCCGGTGAGGGCGCAGGACGTGGTGCCGAGCATCCGTCGCTTTTCCGCGCGCGATGCCTTCGGCCGGGCCTTGATGGATGCGACGGACGAATTGTCGGCCGAATCCGACCGCGTCGTGAAATTCCGGCTGAAGCGGCCGTTCCCGCTGCTTCCGGCAGCCCTTGGCAAGACCGGGACGTCGATGCCCTGCATCATGCCGGAACGGCTGGCGCTGACCGACCCCAACAAGCAGGTGACCGAGATGGTCGGCAGCGGCCCCTACCGCTTCAAGGCCGACGAGCGGGTGCCGGGCGCCTTGGCGGTCTATGAGAAATTTGCAGGCTATGTGCCGCGGCCGGATGGCTCCGCCACCTTCACCGCCGGCCCCAAGAGCGTGTTCTTCGACCGGGTCGAATGGCGCATCATGCCCGACCCTTCGACGGCGGCCAACGCGCTCAGCACCGGCGAGATCGACTGGTGGCAGAACCCGACACCGGATCTGCTGGGGACGCTGAGAGCCAAGGCCGGACTGAAGGTCGAAGGTCTCGATCCGGCCGGCGGCATCGGCTGCCTGCGCTTCAACAGTCTCCACCCTCCCTTCGACAATCCCGCAATCCGGCGCGCCCTGCTCGGCGCCATCGACCAGCCCGAGTTCATGACCGCGGTCGCCGGAGACGAACGCTCGATGTGGAAGGACCATGTCGGCGTGTTCAGCCCCGACACGCCGCTGGCGACCACGGCCGGAACGGAGGTTCTGGTCGGCAAGCGGGATTTCGCGGCGGTCCGGCGCGCGCTGGCGGCAGCCGGCTACAAGGGCGAGCGCATCGTGCTRCTCGACCCGACCGATTACCCCTCGACCCATGCGCTGGCGATGGTGGCGGCGGACGCGCTGCAGAAATCCGGGATGAATGTGGACATGGTCTCGACCGATTGGGGCACCGTCGTTCAACGCCGCGCGAGCAAGCAACCCATCGACAAGGGGGGCTGGAACATCTTCTTCACCTATCTGAACGGCACCAATAATTTCGACCCCGCCAGCCAGCTCGGCATCCGCGGCAATGGCGATCAGGCCTGGTTCGGCTGGCCGAAATCGCCGCGCCTGGAAGAGCTGCGCCTCGATTGGTTCGGGGCCAAGGATATCGCCGCTCAAAAGTCGATCTGCGCCGAAATCCAGAAGCAGTTCTTCACCGAGGTGCCCTATATCCCGCTCGGCGCCTATTACGAGAAGACGGCCTATCGCGGATTGGCCGGGATGCGTATTGGCTTCGCACAATTCTACGACGTGAAACGAGCATGATGTCCAAGCCGATCCGTATCGCCGTTCTCCAGTTCGCCCATGAGACGGTCACCTTCCTCCCCAACGACACCACCCGCGAGGATTTCATCTATCCCGGCTCGCCGGCCGGCGGCGAGGTGCTGCTTGCGACCGACCCGAAGGGCTATATGGGCGGCTTCGTCCAGGTCGCGCGCGAACACGACGATGTCGAGCTGATCGGCATCACCTCGCCGCTCTGGCCGCGCACCGGCACGGGCTCGGGTTGGGTCACGCAGGATGCCTACGAGCATTTCCTCGGCATCATGATCGAGGAGCTGAAGGCTCAACCGGCGCTGGACGGCGTCTATCTGGCGCTTCACGGCGCGCTGGCGGTACGCGGCGTGCCGCGTCCCGAGGCCGATATCGCAAGGCGCGTCCGCGAGGTCGTCGGCCCGGAGGCCTTCATCTCCGCGACATTCGATCCCCATGGCAATGAGGACGAAGCATTTCTAGAGCAGGCCGACATGGCCTTCTGCGTCAAATACTTCCCCCATTACGACATGCACCTGCAGGGCGAGCGCGCGGCGCGCATGCTGGTCAGGGCGATCCGCGGCAGCTTCAAGCCGGTGCACCGGTCGCTGCGGATCCCGATCCTCGCACCCACGGTCGTGATGTGGACCGGCGCCTCGCCCTGGTCCGACCTGATCCAGCGGGCGCTGATCTGGGAGGCGCGGGAGCCGGATGTCTTCGTCAATGTCTTCTTCGGATTTCCCTGGGCGGACGTTCCCGATGCCGGGATGGGCCTTCAGGTCCTGACCAATGACGACCCGGACCTCGCCGAGCGCGTGCTCCGCGATATGGCCGACTGGACCTGGCGGCGGCGAAAGGCGCTGCTCGAGACCGTGAAGATCCACACGATGGAGCAGGGCGTCATTCTCGCCCGCGAGGCCGTGACGGAGGGCAGGGCGCCGGTCGTGCTCGCCGATTACAGCGATCGCTCGGGCTATGCCACCTGGCTGCTGCAGGAGATCGTCGCGCAGAGCTGTGAGCGCACCCTGATCGCCACCATCGCCTCGCCCGAGGCTATCCGTGCCGTGCTCGCGGCCGGAGCCCGGCCCGGCGATGCGTTCGACGCGGAGATCGGCGGCCTCTTCGATGAATCGGCAGGCGAGCCCGTGCGCATCACCGGCACGATCCGCGATATCCGGACGGCCACGAACCGACGCGGCATGGGCAACGAGTCCGTCTGCGTCAGCTTCGGCAACGGCAATGTGCTGGTCTTGAGCCCTTATCTGGTCCAGATCATCGAGCCATCGGAACTCCGGGAACTCGGTCTCAAGCCCGCGGAATTCGATATCATCGCGATCAAGTCCCGCGTCCATTTCCGCCGGGGTTTCGACGATAGCGGCTTCGCGCCGACGATCCTGCTGGTCGAGCCGTCGCAGCCCTTCATGGGCACGGTGCATCTCGAAGCTCTGCCCTACGAGAACCTGACGCTGAAGGACTACTATCCCTATGGCAGCCCGCGCTTTCAGCCGGAGGAGGGTGGAGATCGCTAGCGTCGGCCCGACATAGCGGACGGCGGTTTTCGGGAAAGCCGATGCAAACACAAAGGCTGAGATCATCGGAGCGGATACGATATCCGGTCCGATGTCCAGGCGTGATCTCGGTGGTCCATTACGATGACCGCAGGACCGGGAAAGCGACTATTCCGATAGTACCGGCTCCGATTGAAATCTGACCTGTTCTGCGAGCAGGCGATAATGGGCTATCTGCCCCGCAGACCAGGTTTCGAACTCCGACAGAAAATCAGGCGCGACCGCGACCGTGCGGCCGCCGTGATCGACTGAAAAGCAGCCGCGCCGCTCGGCCTCATTCAGGATATTGCCGATATGCTGGCGCGAGACGCGAAAGCGCTCCGCCAATCCGCCATAGGACAACGAAACAGGTGCGGCGGCACCGGCGCGGGCCGCGTAATGAGCACCCAGCACGGCCGATAGCACCGGATAGCCGCAATCCTGTTCGGCCAACCGGACAATCTTCGCGAAGGGCGCGAAGTAGACGTCTTCCTGAAGGAACATATCGTAGGAACGGCCGAGCCAGTCGGCCAGAGCGATGTCCTGGCTGCGCAGGTGAGCGGCGAACGGCCGTGGCGGCGGGGCGATTTGCTCCGAAGCTTCGAGAAATGCCAGGGGTGAGCGACCGATCTCCAGGAGGAGCGCCATCGCGGGCTGTAGCCGCACGGCGCGGCGATCCTGGGAGGCGCGGGTCGCGACGACATACCCGCCCAGCTTCAGCGCAGCGACGAGGGCGGCGACCTGCCGGGGGCTGGCGTGTGCAGACCGCTGAAGGGCGGAAATCGTCGGCAGTTCTCCTCCGCTCCGGCGCCAGCGGGCATCCTGGCCGATCAAGGCGAACGAGACGAGATAGCGCAGCTTCTGTCCGAAGAACTTGTCAGCCGGCCAGGCCATCTCCGGTGGCTGCATCATCGCGATGCAGTAGTTCTGCAACGCGTGGCCGAAGGCGGGCGAACGGATCAGCTCGACCGCATAGGACCATACGGGCTCCTGCGCATAGGCATCGACGGCGGGATGCAGATGGTCGGCGCGGCTGACCGGCCGAAAAGCGTCGCTCATGGCGGAATACCTGCAAAGTTTGGACTTTGCTATCTGTGTGGGGGCTGGAGTAATGCGATGTCCAGAGCCGATCGAGATCGACAGATAACGAGCTATGCGCCCTTCTGCTATCAATTCCTCGAAGCCGCCGACAAAGAACGGGCGTATATCATCAAGGCACCATGATGTCAGAAGCGGATACATCAATTTTTACAGGATTTATTGTTCAATCACTTTGTATATTGCCTTCTGTTTCCTTGGGTCCCATGCCGCAAATGGGCAGACCAATGGCAATGTGGGCGGCCTGGGCGAGGTTTCAACCAATAATCCCTATCCTTTCAGCACACTGACCTTCATTGGGACGGCTGGTCATATCCGTGCCTTGAACGACGTGAACCTGGGCAGCCAGGTGTTGACCGACGATGACTCGGTCGCCCGGCTGACGGCCGTCGCCGGTCGAACATTGTCTGTGTCGTTCGGCCGGTTCGGACGAAATTCGACCCTCTATCTCGGTTCAGCCACCGACACCGGAAACATCAACGTGACCGGCTGGACTGGATTCGGAGGCCTGGGTGCGCGGCTGGTCATCGAGGGGGGCAATGCCATCGCCGCCGGCCAAGATCGGCTTGGGCTCGCCGACTTCGGTCGATCATTCCRCTCGATCACCATCAACGATGGCGCAACGCTGCAGTTCTCAAGCTACGAAGCGACAATCAACCGTCTCGAAGGCGGTGGCGCAATCGGGATCGCTGCGGCGCTGACGATTGGCGGCGGGACGTTCTCTACGAGCATTACGGGCGCGTCGCGCTTGAGCTTTCAGGGAGACAGCATCTGGACTGGGGTCGGCGCCGGCATCGGCACGCTCGAGGTGCGATCCGGCGCGACGCTGACCACCAACAATCCCGGCGCCGTCGAAGCGAAGACGAACCTCCAGATCGATGGCACCTATCGGCTCAACTCGGCCCTTGCCGTGGACGGCTTGAGCGGGAGCGGCCTGATCGAGCTGGGGCTTGGGGCGCGGCTGAGCGCAGGTTCGCAGGACGCCAGCTCGACCTTCAGCGGGGTGATCTCGGGCAGCGGGGGCGGGCTGACCAAGGACGGCAGCGGCACGCTGACCCTGGCTGGCGCCAGCACCTATACCGGTGCGACAATCGTCAATGGCGGCACTTTGCAGATGGGCATCGGCAACGCTCTGCCCTCTTCGACAAACATCACGCTGAATGGCGGGACCTGGAGGCTCGCGGGCTACGATCAGGCCGTCGCCAGCCTGGCGGGAAATGCGGGGACGACCGTCGCGCTCGGCTCGGCCACGCTGACCCTCGGCGGTGGCTCGAATATCGGTTTCTTCGGCAATATCACCGGGACCGGCGGCCTGACAAAAGTCGGGGCGAACAGTCAGGACTTGTACGGCGTCAATTCCTATTCAGGCCCGACAACCGTATCGGGCGGCATGCTCCGCATTGCGCTCGGCGGCACACTGCTCAACTCCCGGCAGATCAACATCTCGGGCGGAGCGGCCTTCGACGCGGTCAGCAGCAATGCGCTTTCGCCGCAAGCCGTCGTCACCCTGAGCGGCGCGAATACGAGTTTCCGGATCAACGGCGACCAGAGCATTGGCGCGCTCAGCGGTACGGCAGGCGCGCAGGTGATCTTTGGTGCCGGACGCACTCTGACCGTCGGTGGCAACAATGCCAATAGCACCTTCGCTGGCAATGTCGGATCGGACGGCCATGGCAGCCTGATCAAGACCGGCACGGGCGGGTTCACGCTCTCGGGCGCGAGCAGCTACACCGGTTCGACCACAGTCGATGGCGGCACGCTGGTCGTGAACGGCTCGATCGCCGCTTCTTCCGGCGTGACGCTCAACGCCGGGGGCACGCTTGGCGGCTCGGGCACCGTCCCGGGCGTGACCGTCACCGGCGGCACGCTCTCGCCTGGCAACTCTCCGGGCACGCTGACGGTCTCCGGCAATCTCATGATGGACGCGGTCTCGACCTACCGTGCCGAGGTGCAGGGGCCGCTCGCCGACCGCATCAATGTCAGCGGCACGGCTGCGCTCGCCGGCACGCTGCAGATCGTRCCACTCGGCCAGACCTTCCGTTTCAACAGCCCCTACACCCTGCTCTCGGCAGYGGGCGGGCGGAGCGGCACCTTCGGCACCGTCGACACGACCGGCGCTTTCGGCGACGGCGTCACCACGACCGTGAGCTACACCGCCCAGGACGTGCAGTTGACCTTGACCCCGCGCCCGCTGACACCCGGCGGCTCAGGGGATCCCGGCTCGTCACCAGGCTCGCCACCCGGCTCTCCATCGGGCTCGCCTGCGCTCGGCGTGACCTCGCCGCGTAACGCCTATGCCGTCGCCGCCTCGATCGACAGGGCGGTGGCGAATGGGGGCGACGCCTCGCCGCTGTTCAACCTCTACAACCAGCCGGCGAGCGCGATTCCGGCCGTCGTCAACCAACTCTCGGGCGAGATCCATGCCAGCGTTCCGGCGCTCGGCTTCCAGGCGGCGAACGCGTTCCTCGGCACCATGCTCGACCCCAACGGCCGCGGCCGTCTGGCCGGTGCGGCGGGGGCGCCCGGCGGAGCGGCCGGCTTCACCGCCGGTCTGCCCTCGAAAGGAAGCGCCGCCGGGCCTGCCACCTTCGACCCGGCGCGCTTCTCGCTCTGGGGCGCTCCCTTTGGCTCGCGCGGACGCAATGATGGCGAGCGCCTTATCGGCTCGGCCAATCGCACGCTCGATGACGCGCATCTGGCGGTCGGCGCCGATGTCCTGCTGGCGCCGGGTACGGTCGCGGGTGTCGCGGTCGCCGCGGGCCAGGCGCGCGCCTCGCTGTCCGGCGGGCTCGGCAAGATCCACAGCGACGCCTTCCAGGCGGGGCTCTATGGCCTGACCAGGCTCGGCCCGGTCAACCTCGCCGCCGCCGGCGGCTATGCCAGACTGGACAACGACGTCCACCGCGCCGTGCCGGCGCTCGGCAATGCGCTGAGCTCCTCCTATGCCAGTACGGCCTGGAGCGGGCGGCTGCAGGCGACCGCGGCGCTGGCAAGCTGGAACGGCCTCACAATCTCGCCGCTGGCGGCCCTGCAGGCGGTGCATGTGCGCAGCCCCACCTTCACGGAAGGGGCCGGGTTCGCCGGCAATGCCGGTGCACTCAGTGTCGCCAGGCGCAACGCTGTCACCAGCCGTTGGGAAGTCGGCTTCCAGCTCGACGGGCAGGCGATGGTCGGCGCAGTGCCGGTCACCGGCTTCGCGCGAGCCGCCTGGGCTCATTACGTCGAGCGCGATGYCAGCCTCGCCGCCAGCCTGATTGCGCTGCCGGGCGCGAGTTTCGCCGCCAGCGGGGCCCGGCCCGACCGCGACAGCGCCCTGATCGCCGCCGGCCTGGACGCAAAGTTCAACGAGCGTGTCTCGCTCGGCATCCGCCTCGACAGCGAGCTCTCCACCAACACCAGAAGCCTCGGCGGCACCGCACGGCTCGCCGTCAACTTCTGACGAGGGCGGATGCGGCGTCGTTGTCGGGCGGAGAACGCCGGTTCGCCTTCGGCGGACATTGCCTGTTTCGGGTGGGACCGTCGGCGCGGGGTGGAGGTGATCGAGAGCGGTGCTATGAAGGGGACATGCCCGGTGCGGATGCGATCACGCTGCATCGCCTCAGGCACCCAACCATCATCTCTGTTCCAGCAACGGTTCCAGTGTCCTGAATGTCCGACAACGCCGCAATCGCATCCCGCATCGCCGCCGAGATCGGCGCGCGCCTGCCGCAGGCAGCCGCCGCCATTGCACTGATCGACGAGGGGGCGACCATTCCCTTCATCGCGCGCTATCGCAAGGAGGCGACCGGGGGGCTGGACGACACCCAACTGCGCCTGCTCGGAGAACGGCTGATCTATCTGCGCGAACTCGAAGGTCGACGCGCCGCCATTCTCGGGGCCATTCGCCAGCAGGAGAAGCTCACGCCTGAACTCGAGGCCTCGATCTCTGCCGCCACGACCAAGGCGGAGCTGGAGGACATCTATCTTCCGTTCAAGCCCAAGCGCCGCAACAAGGCCGAGATTGCGCGTGAGCGCGGCCTGGGGCCACTCGCCGAGGCGATCCTGGCCAATCGCCGAGCTGTCCCGGCCGAGCTGGCGGCGGCCTATCTGGCCGACGACGTGCCTGACACCAAGAGCGCGCTGGACGGTGCCCGGGACATTCTGTCGGAGCAGTTCGCCCAGAATGCCGAACTGCTCGGTCGTTTGCGCGGCTACCTCCATCAAAGGGCCGAGTTGYGTGCGCGCGTGATCGCAGGGAAGGAGGAGGCGGGCGCCAAGTTCGCCGACTATTTCGATCACGTCGAGCGCTGGGCCAACGTGCCGAGCCACCGTGCGCTGGCCATGCTGCGGGGCCGGAACGAGGACATTCTGACGCTCGACATCGAGGTGGACAGGGATGATCCGCGCCCGGTCAAGCCGGTGATGCGCATGATCGCCGACACCTACGCGATCGGCGACAGGTTGCCGGGCGATGCCTGGCTGATGGAGGTCGTCGGCTGGACCTGGCGGGCGAAGCTGTCGCTTCACCTCTCGGTGGACCTGATGACCGATCTGCGGATGAAGGCCGAGGCCGAGGCGATCAATGTCTTCGCCCGCAACCTCAAGAATCTGCTTCTGGCCGCACCGGCCGGATCGCGGGCGACCATGGGTCTCGATCCCGGCATCCGGACCGGCGTGAAGGTGGCGGTGGTCGACGGCACCGGCAAGCTGCTTGCCACCACGACCGTCTATCCATTCCAGCCGCGGAACGATGTTCGCGGCACGCAGGCCGAGCTTGCGAGCCTCATCCGCAAGCATGGCGTGGAACTTGTCTCCATCGGCAACGGGACCGGCAGTCGCGAGACCGAGAAGCTTGTCGCGGAGCTGCTCGGCGATCTGCCGCCGCCCAAGCCGATCAAGGTGGTCGTCTCGGAGGCCGGCGCCTCGGTTTATTCCGCCTCGGAACAGGCCGCCGCCGAGTTCCCGGACCTCGACGTCACGCTGCGCGGCGCGGTTTCCATCGCAAGGCGCCTGCAGGACCCGTTGGCGGAGCTCGTCAAGATCGATCCGAAATCGATCGGCGTCGGCCAGTATCAGCACGATGTCGATCAGTATCATCTCGCCCGCGCGCTCGACGCCATGGTCGAGGATGCCGTGAACGCAGTCGGGGTCGACCTCAACACGGCCTCGGCCTCGCTGCTGGCGCGGGTATCGGGGCTCGGCGCTGCGCTCGCCGAAGCGATCGTCGCGCATCGCGATGTCAACGGACCGTTCGGTACGCGCCGCCAGTTGCTCGCCGTTGCCAGGCTCGGACCTCGGACCTTCGAGCAATGCGCCGGGTTCCTGCGCATCCGGGACGGATCAGAACCACTCGACGCCTCATCGGTGCATCCGGAGGCCTATGGCGTCGCCCGCAAGATCGTCGCCGCCTGCGGGCGCGACCTGCGCTCCCTGATGGGTGACAGCGCTGTGCTGTCCAGGCTCGATCCTCGCAGCTTCGTCGACGATCGCTTCGGCTTGCCGACTGTCCGCGACATCATCGCCGAGCTCGACAAGCCGGGCCGCGACCCACGTCCTGCCTTCAAGACCGCGGCCTTCGCTGATGGCATCGACGACATGAAGGACCTCGAAGTCGGGATGACGCTGGAGGGCACGGTGACGAATGTTGCCGCCTTCGGCGCCTTCGTCGACATCGGCGTCCATCAGGACGGGCTCGTCCATGTCTCGCAGCTTGCCGAGCGCTTCGTGAAGGACGCGCATGAGGTGGTGAAGGTCGGCGACGTCGTGAAGGTGCGTGTCTTGGAGATCGACATCAAGCGCAAGCGCATCTCGCTGTCCATGCGCAGCGACGCAGGCGGCGACAGCTCGAAGGGGCCGCGTGAGACCGCGCGCCAGGATGCGCGCGGCGGCCAGGGGGCTCGCGACGGCCAGGATGCCCGCGGCGGCAAGGACGCGCGCGACGGCAAGGGTAACCCGGGCCGGGGAGGGCCGGCGCGGACACCGCAGAAGGAAAGCCAGGGTGCCCTGGGTGCAGCCCTCATGGACGCGCTCAAGCGTCGATAAGGAAGCCGAACCGCCCCCCTTGGCCAAGCCGGCCAAGGGGGGCGACCGATCTCAGGGATGTGAAGATCGGTCTCTGGCACGGCAGCGCCACTCGACAGGGGAAATGATACCAACAAAGGCGCCGCCAGCGGCAGCCATATGATTGTCGGCGTCCGCTCCGAATTTGTGGCCAGCCAGAGCACTGCTCTCGATCGAGTGTCCGAGCCGCGCCAAGCCATCCACCACGTTGTAGCCGCCGTTGACGTCTTCCAGCGAGGCATCGTTCAGCGGAGCGTTATCGGGCTCTGTGCTCATCGGTCTGCTCCTTCCCGGGCCGGGCCCGTCATTGCGTTGAGAAAGGCCTATCGAGGCCTGCTTACGCCGCGTGTTCCCTGGATCACTTGTGCCTATTTGATCTTTCTTGGAGCGAATCCAGCGTGGCCTTGAACGGTTCGAAGAGTTTTCCGAACACCTTTCCCCAGCTGTCGATCGGATGCAGAATTGATAGATTCATTTTCTCTGCTCCCGTGACAGTCTCCAATTCGTCATCGGAGAGTTTCATGTCTTTGCGATCTTCGCCGGTTTCAAGCTTTTCGTTGCCCATTGTCTTCTCCGTCGAGCTGTGGCTGCCTTGAGCCACGTGGGGTGGGATGTGCCAGACACCGCAGCAGCTCCCGCACGGTCATGACGCGGAGGCTTCAAATCACGGCGCCGGGCCAGGCCGGAACGCGGGCATCCTGCAGCGGGCTATCCGCGCGGCCTGATCTGATCAGGTTGATTCAATCTGATCGGATCAGGCTCCAAATTATTGATAGGGTTCAGGTTCTGCGGATGGCCGGGGCTTCGCAATTGCCGGCACGATCCCAGCGGATATARCCGCCATTGCCGTCCGGGCGGACGGAGCTTCTGTTTTCGGTCGGCTTGAAGAAACCATGGGCGTCTCCGGGCACGGTCGTCACCCACATCGAAGCCTTGCCGCTATGGTCCCAATGCCCACCGGTTCCGGCGCCATGCACGTCGTCGAGCTCGGCCTCGTCGAGCTTGCGGTTGCTGCTGTCGATCTTGCTGTTCATATCGGGTCCCTCTGCGTTCGGATCGTCGGCGATGGTTCTGAACATTCCATAGTCACGTTCGGGAGATGTCTGGTTCACGCGACCTGCCTGAGCGCCAGTTGGGCGAACACTCCGCCCCGCTCCAGAAGCTCGCGATAGCTTCCTTCCTCGGCGACCCGCCCTCCCTGCAGCACATAGATGCGGTCGGCGTTCTGGATGGTCGACAGGCGGTGCGCGATGACGACGCGGGTGGCGTCGAGCCATTCCAGCCCTTGGGAGACAATCTGCTGGGTCCGGTTGTCCAGCGCGCTGGTCGCTTCGTCGAAGAGCAGGATCCGCGGCCGGCGCACCACCGCACGCGCGATCAGCAGGCGCTGCCGCTGGCCGCCCGAGAGCAGCGTGCCGTCTTCGCCGACGAAGGTGTGCATGCGCATCGGCATGGCCCGGATGTCGGCGTCCAGTCCGGCGAGGCGCGCCGCCTCCCAGGCATCCGCCTCTTTCAGCGCGGCGCCGTTGAGGATATTGTCCAGGATGGTACCGCTCGTGGCGCGGCTCGACTGGAGCACGACGCCCATCTGCCGGCGCAGCGCACGCAGATCGAGGCTGCTCAACTCCTGGTCGTCGAAGAACACCGAGCCGCTCTCCGGCGTCTCGAAACCCAGCAGAATGCGGATCAGCGTCGACTTGCCGGAACCGGAGGTACCGACGATGCCGACGAACTCGCCGGGCCTGATCCTGATCGACACGCCGTCGAGAACGGCAGGGCCGTCGACGCGGTAGCGAAACACCACATCGTTGACCTCGATCCCGCCGCGCAGATCGTGCAGGGCGCCGCGCCGGCCGATGTTCTCGGGCGAGGCCGCGAGCAGCGGCGCGGCACGGCCATAGAGCGGCTTCAGGGACAACAAGGCGGGCAGCGCGCTTCCCAGCGACAGGGTCGCCGCCATGAACTGGCCATAGGCGGCGTTGAAGGCGACGAAGCGGCCGATGCCGATCTCGATCCCGCCGAGGCCGACGATCCCGATCAGCAGGGCGGCCGAGGCGATGCCAAAAGCCGTTCCGAAAGCGGAGAAGCCGGATGAAAGCGCGCCCTGCCGGAAGCCGAGGGCCCGCCGCGCGATGAAGAGCGGCGACCAGCGGGCGAAGGCCCGCGCCTCGGCGCCCGCGACCTTCAGCTTCGCGATGCCCTGGATCAGTTGCAGCGCCAGGGCCTGCAGCCGGCCTTCCGTTTCAAGAGCCCGCTGCTTCCAGGCGAGCATCCGCAGATTGACCCCCACCATCACGACGAGCTGGACGATGACGAGGCCGATCGCGACGAGGGCGAGGCGCCATTCGTAATAGAGAATCAGGGCGAGGCTGGAGACCGAGAAGACCGCCGAGAGCAGGGAGCTGACCGCCGTCCCGCTCACCGCGTCGCGCATCTGGTTGATCGCCGCGGCCCGCAAGGCGAGATCGCCCGCGGCGTGGTTTCGGAAAAAACCGGCCGGCAAGCGCAGGAGTCGGTCCCACACCGCTCCTTCGAGATCGGTGTTCAGGAGCGTGGCGAGCCGCAGCACCAGAAAGCCGCGCACGAGCTCAAAGACGATGCCGCCGAGCCCGAGCGCCGCGATGCCGGCCGTGAGTTGGAGCAGTTCGGGATACGAGGCCGCCGGAATCACCGTCTCGAACAGGATCTCGGTCGCCATCGGCGTCACGAGGCCGAGCAGACTCCCGGCCAGCCCGATGATCAGGATGGCCATCAGGGCGGGCCACGCGAGTGGCGCGGCGAAGCGCAGCAGCCCGCTTCCGTCGATCGCCGCGTCGGGGAGGCGGCGCTGGAGCACGTAGCCGTAGTCGGCGACGGCAGCCGCCGTCCCGGCATCGACGGGCCGGTCCCGGCCCGCCTCGCGGATGCGGTAGCCGCCTCGCCAACCCGTTCCGGCGATCAGCGCGGCCGGGCTGCCGTCCTCGCGCCGGAAGCCGAGAACCGATTGCCCGCCCCGGCGCCACCAACCCGGCTCCAGTCGGATGCGGCGTGTCCGCACGCCGGCCCAGGCGGCGAGGTCGGCGATCTGTCGCTCGATCGGCAGGCCGTCATCCTTGCCCGCCTCGGGCGACGGCGTGGAGGGCATGCTGACCGCCGTGGCCTCGGCGACGGTGCGGAAAGTCGACGCGAGCGAAGCGCCGTGCAGCACGCCGCCGGCGGCAGGAGCCAGAAGCGGCGCGACGCTCGAGGCCAGGACGGCGCGGTCGCGGACAACCTTGCCGGCGATGCGGGCGACCTCGTCGTCGTCCCGGTTCGCTTCCGCGAAGGCGAGTGCGCGGGTTATCCGCTCGTGATGTCCGAGCAGGGCGCGCGCGAGGCCGCCTTCCGCGGCCAAGGCCGCGCTCGTGCGGCAGCCGATCGCGGTGCTGCGTTCAGCGACGATTCCACCCGATGTCACCGGGACCGCGGGCATTCCGGGGAGAACCGGGCCGGCGCCCGGCAGATCGGTCAGAAGGGCTGCGTCGCCGGCTGCGGCCCAGAGCAGCCCTTGCGCCGGCCGCGCGACACAACCCGGTTCGAGCCTGCCTTCTCCATCGCCGAGCAGGACGGGGGTGCCCGTCAAAGGCTCGGCTGCAGCGCGGGCGGTGCGCTCGACCCAACTCTCTGCTGCTTCGATCGCGGCGGCCTCGCCGGCATCGAGGCTGGCCAGGAAGGGCTCGATCGCGAAGGCCGACAGCCGCGATCCCAGCGCGGGAAAGGCAAGGAGCCGCGCTTCCGCCGGAATCGGCGATAGAGCCGCTGTCAGGGAAAGCGGCAGGGCGATGTCGTGGGGACCGAGAGTAGCCAGGCGCCGGCGCCGTCCCGCCCGGCCGGGCCAGTCGAGATAGAGATCGGCCGAGCCAGCATCGACCCGCAGGCCGGCGGCCGAGACGGGCACGGCTCCGCTGGGATCGACGGGCGTCGTGCCGGAGGCGGCGAGCAGGTGAGGAGCTTCATGCAGCACGGATCAGTTCCCCATAGGTGCCCGGCTGGTGGTAGAGCGCCTCATGCGATCCGCGCTGGACGATCCGGCCTCGGTCGAGCACGAGAATCTCGTCGCAATCGCGGATGGCGCTGAGGCGGTGGGTGACCAGGATGATGGTGCAGCCGCGGCGTCGCAGATTGTCGAGGATCGCCGCTTCGGTCGCGGCATCGAGGGCGGAGGTCGCCTCGTCGAGCACGAGGATGCTCGGTTCCCCCACCAGCGCACGGGCGATCTCCAGGCGCTGGGCCTGGCCGCCCGACCAGTTACTGCCGCCCTCGCTGACCGGGGCATCGTAGCCGCCGGGGCGCGCCGCGATGGTGTCGTGCAGCCCGGCATCGCGGGCGGCCTCGACGATCGTCCGCTCGCTCACCCGCGGGTCCCAGAGCGTCAGGTTCTCGCGAACGGTGCCCTCCATCAGGACAACGGATTGCTCGACATAGGCGATCGAGGCGGCGCGGGCGCCCGGCAGAATCCGGTCAGCCGGCTGCCCGTCGAAGGCGATGGCGCCCGCCCAGGGATCGGCCAGCCCGACTATCAGCCGCGCGATCGTGGATTTGCCGCTGCCGGAGGGGCCGACCAGGGCGATGCGCGCACCCGGCGCGACGGTCAGCGAAAAGCCTTCAACCAGCGGCGGATCGAGCGGGTTGTAGCCATAGGCGAGATCGGTGATCTCGACCGCGCCGGAGAGGCGGCGGGGCGCATTCTCGGGCGCTTCGGAAAATTTCGGATCCAGGCGGCGGTCGAGCGGATAGCGCAGCACGTCGTCGACGCGCTCCATCGCCACCCGCAATTCGCGCATGCCCGAGGCGACGCCGACGAGCCCGCTCACCTGCGACAGGAAGCTCGACAGCACGGTCTGGAAGGCTGCGAGCGTCCCGATCGTGATCAGCCCCTCCATGACGCGCCAGCCGCCGACGCCGAGGATCGCGGCCATCGTCAGCGCGCCGAGCGCGCGCGGGATCAGATCGAGGAGCTGGAGCGGCAATTGCGAGCGGTGCACCGCATTCATGGTGCGCGCCTGCGCATTGGCCCAGCGATTCAGGAAATCGTCCTCGGAGGCCGTCGCCTTCAAGGTCTCGATCGACTGGATGCCGCTGATGGAAAGGCTGCCGAGCGCCGCGTGCTCGCGCATGACGGTGCGGGCGGCATCCTCCTGTCGCCGCGCGATGAGACGGGCAAACACCGCGTTGAAGAGAGCGAGCGCCAACCCGATGCCGGCCAGCACCGGATCATAGACCGCCATGAGGGCGCCGTAGAACAGGGCCGCGAGCCCGGTCACCAGCATGGCCGAAACCTGGCTGCCGATCAGGTCGCAGGCCCGCTCCGTCGTCGCGAGCCGGCTCGCGATGTCGCCCGCATAGCGCTGGGCGAAGAAGCTCGGCGAGAGCCGCAGCAGGTGCCATGTCAGCTTCAGGCCCAGCGACACGCCGAGCTTCCATTGCAGGCGCGCGAGGAAATAGCCTTGCAGCCAGCTCAGCAGCCCGCCGAGAAGGGCCGCACAGGCGAGGCCGAGCAGCAGCGGCCGCATCCAGTCCGTCAGATGGCGCACGAGGATGTCGTCGACGAAGACCTTCGTCGCCGCCGGAACGAAGATGCCGGGCAGGAGGGCGGCGATGCCGGCCAGAACCAGGAAAACGACGGCGCCGCGCGAGGGCGCGAGCTGGTCGCGCACCGCGCCCCAGACATTCGTCCGCTCGCCTGAAGGCTGGAAATCGGGCCCCGGCGCCATCGTCAGCATCACGCCGGTGAAGGCGCGGTCGAATTCCTCATGCGTGACCGTGCGCGGGCCACTGGCGGGATCGTTGAGATAGACGACCTTGCGGCCGACCCCCTCCAGCACGACGAAATGGTTGAATTCCCAGAACAGGATCGCCGGCAGCGGTTTGCCGGCGAGCTTGTCCGGCTCGGTGCGCCAGCCCTCGGCCACCAGGCCGTAGCGGCGCGCCGCCTGCACCAGGTTCTTCGCCTTGCTGCCGTCGCGCGAGACGCCGCAGGCGACGCGCAGCTCCTCGAGCGGCACCCATTTGCCGTGATGGGCCAGGACCATGGCGAGACAGGCGGCGCCGCATTCGACGGCCTCCATCTGCAAGATGGTCGGGACCCGCTTGCGGCCGGTCTGCGGGAAGCGCACGGGAGGCACCTTGCTCATAGGCCGACGAACCGGCGCAGCGCTGGAATGAACAGGCTGATCGGCCGGCCCGACTTCACGGTCACCTGGCCTTCCAAGAGAGTGGTCGAGGCGAGTTCGATCTGCTCGCTGCGCTTGGAGGTCCAGGCGTAGCTGTCAGGGCCGCCGGAACCGGGATTGATCCGCACGACGAGCTGGAGCGGCGGCCCAGCCTTGGTGAAGAGGCGGGCGAGATCGGGGTTGCCGAGGCGATGGGTCAGCGCCGCCTCGTTCTCCGGGCTGTCGTCGACCTGGATGACCGTGCCGATCAGCGAGCCGTATTCCTCCTTCTTGGCGGTGGAGGGCGACAGGCGCACCTCCATGCCGAGCTTGACCTCCTTGCCGCTATCGGCCGGCACGTAGAGCAGGGCGTCGAGCCGGGGGCCGCCCTGTTCGATCACCATCAGCTTCTGGCCGGCGCTGACCAGTGCATGGTCGCCGGCCTCGTTGGTGGTGATGGTGCCGTCGGAACGGGCCACGATGGTGGTCGCCAGGTTCTCGCTGAGATGGCTCTGGGCGCGCTGCCCCTCGGCGTCGCGCAACTGGCGATCGAGCGCCGCGCGCTCCTGGTCGGTCTGGTGGCGCAGGGTCTGGAGCGAGGCGTCGAGCGATAACAGCTCCGTTCGCGCCCGGGAGATCGATTCGCGCGCGGCGAACAGCCTCTCGCGGGTTTCGATGATCCGGTCGGAGGGCATCAACCCCTTGGACAAGAGGGATTCGCGCTGACCGAGCAAGGTGTTGAGCGCGTCCACCCGGGATGCTCCGAGATCGATCGTCTCCTGCAGGGCCTCGCGCTTGCGCTGGGCCGCGATCGTCTCCTTGAGGATGCGGTCCTCGATCTGCGCAGCGAGCGCTGCGCGCTGCGCAGTGAGCTGGGTGACGCGGCTATCGACATCGACGAGGCGGGCGGCGTCCTCGGGCGCGCTGAGCCGGGCGATCAGATCGCCCTTCTTCACCTTGTCGCCGCGCTGACGATAGCTGTCGAGCCAGCCTGCCTTGGGAGCATAGACGCTGACGAAAGCGCCTCCCGCCGGGACGAGCAGGCCCTTGCCGCTGACGGTGGTGCGATAGCTGCCGAGGATCGACCAGCCGAGGCAGCCGGTCACGATCACCAGCGCCGTGCCCAGCGCCGCCCAGCCATGCGGAGAGGTGACGCGCACCATCTCGTCGAGTCGGTCGGGGCCCGCGAGATTGTCGAGTGCTTCTTTGCGGTAGAGAGCCGCCGTCATGTCGCATCGTCTCGGAACGAGGGGTCGTGCGGCCGCCGTCGCGAGGGCGGCGCGGCCGGATGGGGAAGGGGCCATGTTCCGAACGCCGTCGGAACATGGCCCCTTCGATCAGCCTTGCGGCTCAGCTGTTTTCGATGATGTGGCCGCCGGCGGCGCCGATGCCCGCGCCGACCGCGCCGGCGGCGAGGGCGCCGACGCCGACCGTGGCCGCGGCGGTGCCGCTCAGGCCGGCGATCGCCGCGGCCGCGCCGGCCAAGCTCGCACCTCCGGTGAACGGGGCGGCCATGACGCAGCCGACCGCGAGCGTCAGCGAGGCAGCGGCGCCGATGCCGCCGATCGTGGCACCGATGGCTGCCAGGCTGATGCCGCCATTGACGTCCGCGAGCAATTCGTCGCTCATCGGGCTGGGGCCCGACGAGGCCTCCAGCAGCGCGCCGGCCTTGGCGTAGACCTGCTCGGCCTCCTCGGCGGACAGCGCATGGCCGCGCTCGGCGGCGAAGGAGCGCAGGCTCTCGGGGCCGGTCACGGTCTCGGCGAACTGCTTCAGCTTGGCCTCGTCCTGCAGCACGGCGGCCATGTAGCGTCCGAAGGACGGATGTTCCTGGGAGATGCTCATCTTGGTTTCCTGTATCGGCTCGATCGGGGGAGAGGGCGGGCTTCGCCTCAGCCGGTGATCTTGTCGTGGATCAGTTGCGAGGCACCGCCTGCCAGCGCGCCGGTGACAGCTCCGGAAAAGGCCGTTCCGGCTCCACCCACGACGGCCGTGCCGATGAGCGCCGCGGTGCCGGCGACCGTTCCCAGCGCGATGCTGACGGGCGCAGTGGCGACGGCGATGGCGACACCGGCGACAGCGCCGGCAATCCCACAGATCGTGCCGCCGACCGCCGCCCAGCTCACGCCGCCATTCACGGTGCCCAGCACGGCGTCATCCAGACGAACCTCGCCGCCGGCTGCCGCGGTCTGGGTCACGACGAAATCCTGTGCGGCCTCGAACACCGTCTGCGCTTCGCTCTCGCTGATATCCACGCCCCGCGCCGCGGCATAGACGACCAGCGCTTGCGGGGTGTCGACCTCGCTGTTGAAGCGGGCCGATTCGGCCGCGTCGCCATGKGTGCTGATGATCATGTTCTGGAAGGATTTCAACCGAACCTCGTCGGTGAATCCGTAATTTTGGCTATGCATGTGAATCTCCCGCGTCACTCTGATGGAATGATATTCGGTTGTCGGAGCGAGTTTGTGGAGTAAATTACTTTAACAAATGTTAATTCATCTCGCATCGCGATGAACCGATACGCCGATATACGAAGTATCGATATTTATATATTTAATTGAACCTAGAAATAGACTCCGGCTACTTGCCGAAATCGACGCCTTGCACCGCATGGGTGGCAGGGCAGGGTGCCGAACAGCCCGAAAGAAGCAGGGCAAAAGGAAGCGCAACGCGCATGCCGTTGCGCGAGGCTCCGTCCCACTTTCGAACTGGCGCGGTCGGACGGCGCTGCCGCACCAGCTCCGGGCGGTTCCATGTACAGCTGACGTTGGTACGGACGTCGAGCGCAAGCAATACCTGAAATTGTAACGCTTTTTCCGGGATGTAACGCGATGTAACGACTTGCTTTGCCCGGGCGTTGTTTTTCGAAGACGAGCAAAGGATGTGTCTATTTTGGCACGCCCATGGAGCGGATCTCGCGCGGCGGATCGGCTTTCGACGCCACAGCCACGGGCTTCTCCGGGAAAGGCCCCGGTCAGGGCGCTGTCGGCAGCGCGACCCGCACCGTCGTGCCTTCGCCTTCGCTGCTCTCGATCGAAACCCGGCCGTCATGGGCGGTGACGATCTTCTTCACGAGAAAGAGGCCGAGGCCGGATCCCTCGACGGCCTGCGAATACCGCCCGCGCACCCCGAGGACGAAGGCCCCGGGAAGCTCGGAGGCCGGGATGCCGCAGCCGCGATCCGTAACGGTGATGGTGATCTCTTCTCCCGCCAGGCCCAAGGCGAGCGCGATCGGCTCGCTGCCTTTCAGCGCGGTGAATTTGACGGCATTTTCCAGCAGATTGATGATGACGAGCTCCATCATGCCCTCATCGGCCACGATCGTCGCCTGCGCAGCCCGAGGCTCGATCAGCAGTTTGATCGTCGGGCCGCTGAGAAGATCGCAGGCGCGCTGGTGGGCGGCGACGACGAGGGCGCCGGCATTGACGTGGGCGATCCGGGGGCGGAAGGACGGTCCCTGCACCCGGCTGCGGGCGAGATTGATCTCCAGCATTTCGACGAGCCGCGCGATCGCTCTGCGGATGCGCTCGATCCGGCCCTGGTTGGCGCCGTCATCGGGCTGCAAGGCGAGCCCGATGCTGTCGATGCTCGAGCGAATGGCGGCGAGCGGCGTCCGGTACTGATGTGACACCACTTCGAGAAAGCGGACCTGCTGGAGCTGGGACTGCTTTTCGAGATGCAGGGCGTCTTCGGCGATGCGCCTGGCATCGACGAGTTCGCGCGTTCTCTCCTCGACCAACCCCGCCGCGATGTTCTCGGCAAGCTGCGCATGCCGCAGCGCCTCGTCCTTCATCCGGAGGGTCAGCGCTTCGGCATCCCGCAGCCGAACCGCGAGGGCTCCCGTCAGCAGGACCGTGAGAAACAGGCCGGCAATGCCATAACTGTGGATGGCCCAATGCGGCAGCCAGGCAACCCCGAGACGCTGCGCCATCGTCAGGAAGGCGCCGACGCACAGCGCCGAGAACGCCGCGCCCCTGAGACGGCTCGCGGCCCCTTCGTCGCTCCACTGCCTCAGGCCCTGCACCATGTTCACGCAGGCCATGACGATCCCCAGCACCGTTCCGATCGGGCCGAAGATCATGTTCAGGCCGGCGAAGGCGAAGCCTACGCCCACGAGCCCGGCGGCTGCGCTTCCCTGATAGAGGCGGTGCAACAGCGGAGCCCGGTTGCGCAGGTCAAGGATGCGCATATAGGCGATTGCGCTGGCGGTCAGGCCCGCCCAGGCATTGAAGCCGAGAAAGGCATCGTTGGCGGCACCATTCTCGGGAAAGAGATAGACCCTGCTATAGCCGAGATTGCCCATGTAAATCAGCATGATGCCAAGCGTGCTGGCCGCCAGAAGCGGGTATTGCGCCTTCCTGTCGAAATAGAAGAAGACGAGCTGGGTCACCAACAGCACGCCCATCCCACCCAGCCAGGCACCGTAAAGACTCGCATCCAGGGCGGCCCCGGCGGCGTAGTCTTCGGCTGATGTCAGGCGCAGATGCAGATAGGTCGCCGAATTACCGTTCCGGACGCGGATGAACACCCGCGTCGTCGCACCCTCGGCCAGATCGAGCCGAATGGCATAGTCGAGCGCCGAAAGGCCGTCCCGCGGCAGGGGACGGCGATCCCCCATCTCGTGCCGGGTGAACCGCTCGATCGAAAGGGGGGCATCCGGCGCGGCGGTGTAGATATCGACGTAATCGAGGAAGTTTGGCGCCAGGGAAAGGATGGCCTGTTTGGTTACCCGGCCGGGCAGTTCCATCCGAATCCAGACGGGGGTCCGGGTGAAGCCGAAGTTGACATGCGCCCCCTGGATAGTCCGAAACTCAGCCTGCTTGGCCGAATCGAGGATCTCCGCCAGCGACAGTGACGAAGCGGGATCGGACAGGACGGAAATCGTGCCGTTCAGCGAGGGCRAGGGCGCAGGTCGGGGCGGAGGTTCCGCCTGGGTTAGATATGCGATGCCGAGTACGAGCATCGCCGCCAGCACGGCGAGCCACAGGCGGGGACGGCCGTCCCGCGGCGGCAGGGCTGCGACCGAGGCCATGCCGGAACGCGTCGCCGCTCCATCATCAGTCGCGGGCAGGATTGTCGGGGCCGGCGTCAACGGAATCTCGTCGCGATGGGGTGGATGCACAGGATGATGGTGGACGCGGTGGCCGGCCCGAAAGGCGCTACACAGGAGATCTCGCGCGATTTCAAAATCATTCTCGTGGAGGACGACCACGATCTCCGTCAGAGCCTCGCCGACTATCTACGGCTGCGAAACATGCATGTCACGGAGGCGCCGTCCGGCATCGCGTTCTACAAGGCGTTGCTGCAGGAGCGCTATGACATCGCGGTCCTGGACGTCAACCTGCCGGACGTCAGCGGATTCGAGTTGGCCAGGGACATGGCCGCACGGCGGGAGATGGGGATCATTCTGTTGACGGCGCGCACCGGTCGCGATGATCGCGTGCGCGGCTATGCCGAAGGAGCCGATCTCTATCTCACCAAGCCGGTCGACACCGAGGAACTAGCCTTGGCCATTCTCAATCTTGGTCGACGCATGCGCCGCGGGCCGGTCGAAGCCGAAAGCGGTCGAGGGGCGGGTGCGATCGAGGCGCCCGAAGGTGCGGCCTGGCGGCTCAATCGGCACACTCAAACGCTGCGCTCGCCGGACACCAGATCGGTGAAGCTTTCGGTTCGGGAGGTGATCCTGCTCGAGCATCTGGCGGCGCGACCGGACGAAACGGTTTCGCGGGATCTGATCATGGGTCTGTTCGGCCACGCCCGGATCGATCCCGAAAGCCGGCGTTTCGACGCGTTCCTGGCGCGCCTGCGCTCCAAGCTGAAAGCGGCAGGAATGGAATCCCCCCTGCAAGTGGTTCACAGCGCCGGCGTAAGGCTGGTCAAGCAGATCGACGTTGCCTGACGTCGTTCGATCACCCTTCGTCATCCACGCGATGGCATCGCGATCGCCAAGCTCGCGCGGGGGGGCGACGGTTCGAAGGGGCCGCGTTTCCGCACTGGCACTACCGTGCAGCGTTGGGGCCCGCGAGTTCGTTTGCCACTGAATCGAGTTCGCTGATGCCACCCTCGGCATCATAGAGGATCGCGCAACTTACATTTGGCATCTCGCTGGCAAGATCAAGCGTTACGCGATATTTGGGGAACGATAACTTTAACCCGCCGATGATCCCGCGCTGGAAATCCTGAGTATTATTCTTGTTTTCCATTTCAATAAAAATAGAGTCCACCTCTTTCGAGAGCGTATCGGGATCCAAATACAGCTTTGATTTATGAAGATAATTGGCAGCGGCGACCGAGAAGCACGCTGTGCCAAGGTAGGAAAGCGGTGTGATCTGATAGCGGTCGGCCCTGTTCATTTTGGCGGGATCGGTTTCCTTCAGGATAAAATTCGCCGAGAGCGATCCATCGGGCCCATGGATGATCGCGAGATTGAAAGGGGCTTCGATCGAGCCGAACGCGTAGCATCCACTTTCCAGGCACGAATATTCGGCCGTCGGATCGGTCGGGAAGAACTGCGAGATGCCGTTCGCCGCGTACTCGTCAGGATGGAGCTTCCATTCGGGCCGGAACGCGGTGGCCCGCAGGATGGCAATCAGGCTCTTCATCTGGCCGGCCAGAGACGGTTCCTGCCCCCGGGATGCGGCCGGACATGAGATGGCGGCCACGACAGCGACGGCAAGGCCGGTCAGGGACCTTGAGACACTGCGCGACATTGTTGCCCTCGCGGCCTGCTTCGTCATGGATCGAACTGTAGCGACAAGGGCACTCGCTTGCGACCCGGGATGCGTGATCGCCATAACCGCGGTAGTCTTTGGTCGCCCTCCTGTTTCGTCGCCTCACGCGGCGGTGCGCCGTTCAGCATCGTCGCAAATCAAGTCAAAGCCCCAACAAGCGCTGCCCTGCCGTCAGGGACCGGATTTCCAGCGAGGTATTCGATGACGCTGCGACGCATCATGATTGCCGCATCCTCAGTCCTCCTGACAGCCTGCAATTCGGTTGGCTACCCGACCAGCTACTCGACCGGCCCCTGGGGGCCACGCAGCGTCTATGGCCCGGCACCTGTTTACCCCGCGCCTTGGGATGCGCCGCCCTATGACGGTGTCGACACGGAACCCTATTTCGATAACGGCGGCATGGATTCCTTCCAGACCGATGTCGCACCTCCCGCCGGACGCGTCGTGGTTGGACCACCACCAGACCCTGTTGCCTCGGGTCCTGATTTCGCGCCGGAGCCTTATGAGGACGGCGAGCTTGCCCGGGAGGGAGAGGTGATCGAAGAGCGACCGCAGCCTGCGCGAAGACTTGCGACAAACCAGCCCTCTGCCTCGCAGGCGATTCCACCTGCATCCAGCCCATCAGCCTACGCCGGGGCCTGGCGAGCTGTGGATGCCAGCGGAAAGGCCTGCAGAATTCAACTCTCCACCACGTCCTCCATCGACCTCTACAAGGCCTCCGTGAGTGGTTGTGCGGGATCTCCGCTTGAGACCGTCAACCTCTGGAGTTTCTCAGGAGGCAATGTCACGCTGTACTCGCGCGAGCGGGTCGTTGCCCGCCTTTCTGGTCAGGAGGCGAGCCTGTCAGGCTCGGTTGAAGCGGGTGGTGGCTCGCTTCGCATGACGCGGTGAAGAGGCGAACGCTTTTCCACTCGCGCCGCCGGAACTCTTTGCCCGATTGAGCGTTTGGTTGCCGCCCAGGCTGGTACGCCCGTGCAGTTCGTCCGCGTCGGAATCGATCTGCTCGTGCGCCCCCGACCGTACGGGCGTCTTCTTGGAGCGATCGAGACCTGCCGATGTCGACTGTTAATGTCCGCTTCCCCGGTGTCCTTAATTCGAAGGAGATGCTGGTTGCCGAGTCGATCCAGGCGCGTGCCTGGGATGCCGTCAGCCGCGACAACCGCCTCATCGGCGACGAGGCCGATGCTGCGAAAGCGAAACTTGGTGGCATCATCGTTCGCCTGATGAGCGATGGCTCCAAATCCATCAACACCCTTGCCGCCGAGGCGGTTCAGACCTTCCGGGACAGCGCCGCCGGCGGATGACGCACCGACGCGACGGGTGCAACGATGGGCCAGCGTCGGCTTCCGGCGTGTTGCGACGGCCGGGATCGTGACGCCGCACGGCCGGCATCCGTCGCTGGACGATGGTGCAACCTGCGTTCTTGGCGCTTTGCAAACAGGCATCGTGACGTAAGAGTCAGGAATTACGCTCGGAATCAACGCCGGCGCCCAGAAGCAGACGTCGGAAAAGAGCCGGGTCATGGATGTGCAGAAGCCTGCGGCAGGCACTGGGCCGTTTGCGCCTCTCAACAACCTGACATTCCGGGCGATCTGGCTCGCCGGGCTGATCTCGGGGATGGGATGGCTCATCCAGACCATCGCGATGAGCTGGCTGATGGCAACCATCACGCCGTCCAGCGTCATGGTTGCCTTGGTTCAGGCCGCGACGAACCTGCCCGCTTTCATTCTGTCGATTTTCGCCGGGGCCATCGTCGACAATTTCAATCGGCGCAAGGTGATGCTGGCGGCGCGGTCCTTGATGGCCGTGACCGCCGCTGCGCTGACGATCCTCGTCGCTTTTGGCATGATCAACCCCTGGATCATCCTGTTCTTCAGCTTCCTCGCGGGCTGCGGCATCGCCTTCAACGACCCGGCCTGGCAAGCGTCCGTGGGCGATATCGTCGATCGAAAGGATCTCGCAGCGGCCGTTACGCTGACCTCCGTCGGGTTCAACACGGTGCGCAGCGTGGGGCCGGCCCTCGGGGGCATCATTCTCGCGTCCTTCGGCCCCTTGACGGCGTTTTGCCTGTACACCCTTGGCCATCTCGCGCCGCTGATCGTGGTCTGGCGCTCCCGGTGGAAAGTCCCAACCTCGAGACTGCCACCCGAAGCGATGCTGACGGCGATCTCCGACGGCATTCGCTTCACGTCGCTGTCTTCGGAGATCAAGACGGCGCTCGCCCGCGGCTTTCTGTTCGGGCTCGCGGGCATCGCCATTCTCGCACTACTCCCGTTGGTGGTCCGTGATCAGCTCAAACAGGGAGCCGTCGCCTATGGCACCCTGATGGCCGGCTTCGGCGCAGGAGCGCTGCTGGCGGGCCTGACCTCGACAGCGCTCAGGCGAAAGCTGTCGGACGAACAGCTCCTGAAGCTGGCTTGCATCGCTTGCGCGACATGCACGATCAGTCTTTCGCTGACGAAAACCCCGGCTGTCGCGGCGGTTGCCCTCATGCTCGGCGGCGCCGGATGGGTCCTGGGCTGGTCGGGCCTGAGCATCAGCGTGCAATGGGCGAGCCCCCGTTGGGTCGTCGGCCGGACGATTTCGCTCTATTACGCGCTCACCTCACTCGGGCTCGCCGCCGGGAGCTGGCTTTGGGGGATGGTCACCGAGAGCTATTCCTTGAGTTTTGCCTTGCAGGCATCGAGCGCAGCCTCTCTTGGCGTCGCCGTTCTCGGGTTGCTCCTGCCCATCCATCAGCGCAAGGATTCTGATGTTTCGACGCACGAGACCTTCGAGGCGCCCGCCATCAACCTCGATCTGAAGCCGCGAAGCGGTCCGATTGCCGTCAGGATCGAGTATCGGATCGCCGCCGATCAGATTGAGAACTTTCTCGCCCTGATGCTGCAGCGCCGGCGCGCCCAAGGGCGCAACGGCGCCCGGAGATGGATTCTGACGCGCAATCTGCGCGATACCGCCGTCTGGACCGAGTCGTTCCACACGCCCACCTGGCACGATTATCTGCGTTTCAATTATCGCCAGACCGCAGCTGACAGAGCGCTGAATGCCAGCCTCGTTGATCTGCATATGGGGCATGAGGCGCCGGACGTGACCCTATCGATCGAACGGCCCACCGCCACGCCGCGCAAGGCTGATATCTTCCGGTCCGACACCCCCCACACCTGAACATCGCCCTTCCTTGCAACCCGCCGATCGCTCGGCCAGGCACCGGGATCGGGCTCCGGCCAGTCGCGAGGGCCACGTGGCCGCCTGCATAGAGGCGGCCAGACCTGGCGCAGGGCGGCTTCAGCTCACATCGAGCCGGGCCTCTGCATCTCGAACGGTCCCATCGGCCACCGGAAGCAGTCGCGCATGATTTCGTCGACCTGGTCTTCCGAGGCGACGCCTTCCTCGACCACGCGCCGCGCCTCGATGCGGACGGCGCGGTTGATCCGGTTGGCGACATAGCCCCAGCTATCGGGCTGGTCCTTGACGACGATCGGGTTCTTGCCGCAGCGGCGCGCCAGTGCGCTGACATAGTCGAGCGCATCCTGCGCCGTGCGGGGATGGGCGACGAGCTCCGCCAGCCGGATCACCGCCACCGGCTGGGCCCAGTGCCAGCCCAGCACGCGCTCGGGCCGGCCGGTCGCCCAGGCGAGCGCCGTGATCGGCAGTCCCGCCGCGTTCGAGGTCAGGATGGCGACGGGCGGCGCGGCCAGGTCGAGCCGGCGGAAGACCTCGCATTTCAAGGTCAGGTCTTCCGGCACGGCCTCGACGGCGAGGTCGATCCCGGCGCAGGCTTCCTCCAGCGACACCGTCGTGGTGATGCGCGCGAGCGCTTCGTCGGCCGCCTGGGCGGTCAGCTTGCCGCGCTCGACCCCGCGGCGCAGGCCGAAGCGACCGTGCTCGATCCTGTCGAGCGAGGCCTGCAGGCGCTGCTCTGCGATATCGTTCAGGCGCACGCGACAGCCGGCGAGCGCGAGCGACTGGGCGATGCCGGTGCCCATGATGCCGGCCCCGATCACGGCGACGAGAGGGGATTGTGAGGGTTCGTTCACAGCAATTGCTCCTTCAGGAAGATGTTGATGTCGCGCGGCGGCAGCATCCGTCCGCGCAGCGCCGCGTCGAGGGTCTCCGGCGACCAGCGGCGCGGCGCGCGCACGCGTTGCGCCACCGCCGCGATGTCCATCAGCAGGACCTCCCGCCCGATCAGGTGGAAGACCTGCGCGTTGGCCGGGCAGGCGGCTTCCGCCAGCCAGGCGATGAGGGGAGAGACATTGTCGGGCGCCATCACGTCGAAGCTGCCATCGGCGGGCGCATCCTCGATCGTGGCCTCGCTGATGCGCGTGCGCGCCGAAGGCGAGACGACGTTGGAGCGGACGCCGTAGCGGGCGCCCTCCAGCGCAATCGTGGAGGACAGGGCGACGACGGCAAGCTTGGCGCTGGCATAGTTCGCCTGCCCGACATTGCCGGCGAAGGCGGAGGCGGAGCTGGTATGGACGACGCTGGCGGAGACCGCTTCGCCGCGCTTATGGCGCTCGCGCCAATAGGCGAGGGCATGGCGCGCCGGCGCGGCGTGGCCCTTGAGATGAACGCGGATGACGGCGTCCCACTCGGCCTCCGACATGTTGGCGAGCGTGCGGTCGCGCAGGATGCCGGCATTGTTCACGAGCACGTCGAGGCGGCCGAAGCTCGTCACGGCGAAGGCGACCAGTGCCGCCGCCTCGTCCCAGTCGGCAACGTCATGTCCGCTGGCGACGGCCTGCCCGCCGAGCCCGCGGATGGTTGCGACGACATCCTCGGCCGGGCCGGCGTCACGGCCGGCGCCGTCGAGCGCAGCCCCACGATCATTGACGATCACCGCGGCGCCCTGCGCGGCCAGCGCCAGCGCATGCGCCCGCCCCAGTCCGCGCCCGGCCCCGGTGACGATGGCGACGCGGTCGCGCAGCCTCATGGGGCGACCCTCTCGAAGGCGGGGAAGGGCGGCGCGTCCTCGCGCTCGCGCCAGACCAGACTGACCCGGTCACCGATGCTGCAGTCGGGGCCATCGATGCCCGCGAGGAGGCGCGGCCCGGCATCGAGCGTCACCAGCGCGACCTGATAGGGCGGCGGCAGGAGATCGGAGACCGGGATCCGCACGGTGGTGATCGAATAGACTTCTCCCGCGCCAGCGACATCGACCCAGTCGAGCTCGCGGCCCTCGCAGGACAGGCAGAACGGCCGCGGGTAGAATTGATGCTGGCTGCAGCCGCGGCAGCGCTGGACCGAGAGGCGCCTCTCGCTGGCAGCATCCCAGAACGGCCAGAGAAAGGGGTCCTCGACCTTGAAGGCGTGATCAGTCATTGGCCAGAACCACCGTGCTCGCAGTTGACAGGAAGCCGCCGGTGCCGTGGGCCACGCCGATGCGCGCGCCGGGCACCTGGCGTTCGCCGGCCTCGCCTCGCAGCTGGCGGACCGCCTCGATCAGCAACATCAGGCCGAGCGCACCGGGATGATTGTAGGAGAGCCCGCCGCCCGAGGTCATCGAGGGCAGGGAGCCGCCGGGGCGCAATGCGCCCGATTGCGCGAAGGCGCCGCCTTCTCCGAGCTTGCAGAAGCCGAGGTCCTCGAGCGCGATCAGCACGCTGATCGTGAAGGAATCATAGGGCTGGAAGACGTCGACATCGACCGGCCGGATGCCGGCCATGGCGAAGGCCTCCGGCCCGCAGCGCCGCCCCGGCATGCCCTCCCGGTCGAGATCCGGCATCTGTGAGACCAGCCAGTGGTTCTGGCTCTGCGCTGCGCCGATGACCCGCACGGCCTTCTTGGCGGCGTCGCGGGCGCGCTCGGCGGTGGTGACCACGATCGCCCCGCCGCCATCCGTGACGAGGCAGCAGTCGAGACGGGTCAGCGGATCGCAGATCGGCGCCGAGGACAGAACCTGGTCGATGCTCAGCGGCTTGCGGCTCCAGGCCTTGGGGTTGCGCATCGCCCACATCCGGGAGGCGACGGCGACTTCCGCCATCTGCTCGCGCGTGGTGCCGAACAGGTGCATGTGCCTTGCCGCATAGAGGGCGTAGCGCCCGATCGGTGCCGGCAACCCGGTCGGAACCTCGAGCTGCTGCAGCATCGGCACGCCCATGCCGCCGGCAGGCGGCTCGCGATGGCGGGCGCGGCGACTGCGCTGGCGCGAGGCATAGGTGATCAGGGCCACCTCGCAGAACCCGGCATTGATGGCCGCGATCGCCTTGTGGACATGGGCTTCGAAGGCCGCGCCGCCGAAATCGGTGGAATCGGCGTAGCGCGGCTGGATGCCGAGATATTCCCCGACCTGGACCGAGCCTTCCTCGCCCATATAGTTGACGAAGAGGCCATCGACGTCGCGGATCGACATTCCGGCTTCCGCCAGGGCCTCAGCCGCGGCCAGCGCGATCATCGAGAGTTCGTTATGGTCGTGGACCTCGCCCAACGGCGTTTCCGCTGCGCCGGCGATGTAGACGGGACGCATCGTCACTGGCTCAATCCTTCGGGGGTACGGGCCGCGATCAGGGCACTGCGGCGGATCTTGCCGGACTGGTCGCGCGGCAAGGCGGAGGTGAACTCGATCGTCTTGGGGATCTTCGCAGCCGACAGGCGCTCGCGCATCCAGGCGTAGAGTTCGTCGAGCGCGATCGTGCCGGACGGGTCGACCGGTTCCACGATCGCGTGGACACGCCGACCCCAGTCCGCGTCGGGCAGGCCGACCACGGCGGCGTCGCCGACGGCGGCATGCTCGGTCAGCACGGCCTCGACCTCGGCGGGATAGACATTGACGCCGCCACTGATGATCAGGTCGGTGCGCCGGTCGGCGATGTAGAGGAAGCCCTCGGCATCGACATGGCCCATGTCGCCGACGCTGGTATAGCCGTTCGGCGTCGTCTTGGCCGGTGGCGAGCCGATATAGGCATAGGTCGGCCGGGGATAATGGGTCGGGCGAAAGAAGATCTCGCCGATCTCCCCGGTCGGGACCTCGTTGAATTCGGCGTCCAGGATCTTGAGGTCGCCATCGCCGGCCCGCCCGACGCTGCCGCGATGGCTCAGCCATTCCGGCCCGGAAATATGCGCGTAGCCGACGGCTTCGCTGCTGCCGTAGGATTCCTGCAGTTTCTCAGCGCCGATCAGGTCGACCCAGGCCTGCTTCAGCCAGACCGGGCAGATCGCCGCGGTGATGAAGATCGAGCCGATGCTGGAGAGATCGCGCGACTGGATCTCCGGCAGCCGGATGATGCGCTGCATCATCGTCGGCGCGAAGAACATGAAGCTGCAGCGATGGTGCTCGATCAGATCGACCACGCGCGCGGCATCGAAGCGCTCCATCAGGATCAGCCGATGGCCTTCGAACAGGCCGAAATGGGCCCAGGTGAAGGGTGCGTTGTGGTAGAGCGGGCCGCAGACCAACTGGATCTGCCCGGAGCGGAAGCCGATATGGCTGATATCGCCGATCTCGCCGGGCACGCGGACCCAAGGGTGGGGATAGACGATGATTTTTGGGCGGCCGGTCGAACCGCCCGAGGCGGTCGCCTTGCCGGGATGAGCGACCCGGTCCGGCACCGGCTCCGCGTCGCGGCTGTCGTCCAGGCTGACGGCGCGGATCTCGGTATGGCTCATGTCGGCTCCCGCGCGGTCGGCGATCACGAACCTTGCGTCGAGAAGCTTCAGCGTCTCGGCGAATTCGCGCTCGGGCGCACGGGCGCTCTGGGCCACCGTGCAGGCGCCGCAGCGCCAGGCGGCAATCGCGATGGCGATGTGCTCGATGCTGTTGGGGATGCCGGTCACGACCATGGTGTCCGGGCCGACCCCGCGCTGCGCCAGCACGCGGGCGAGGCGCGTGGCGCGCAGATGCAGGTCGCGCCGGGTCACGTCCGTCTCCTGCCCGTCACGATCGACGAAGGTGATCGCCACGATGTCCGGCGCCTCGGCTGCAAGCTCTGCGAGGCGGGCGGGAAAGCTGATTTCGGCAGACATGATCGGTATCCTCGGGAAGCCTGGAGACGCGGACGCGCAACGATTTTCAGCCCGGGCCGAAAGGGCCGGGGGCGGAGGCGGGGGGCTCGCGCATGTGTCGGAGACGCGGCACGGCCTCGAGGAGGCTGCGCGAATAGGGGTGCGAGGGCGCGGCGAAGAAGCTGTCGGCATGGCCCTGTTCGACGAGCTTGCCGCGATACATCACGGCGACCTCGTCGCTCATGGCCCTGACGGCCGCCATGTTGTGCGAGATGAACAGATAGGACAGGCGCAGTTCCGCCTGCAGATCGCGCAGCAGATTGAGCACGAGCGCCTGGACCGAGACGTCGAGCGCGGAGGTGACCTCGTCGAGCACGATGATCGATGGGCGCACCGCGAGCGCACGGGCGATCGCGACGCGCTGGCGCTGGCCGCCGGATAATTCATGCGGCAGGCGCGAGGCGACGGTGCGGGAGAGGCCAACCGTGTCGAGCAGGCGCCCCAGTGCATTCGGGTCGCGCTCGCCGCGCAGCCGCATGCCCTGTTCGACCGCGCGTGCGATGGTCATGCGCGGATCGAGCGAGGCGGACGGGTCCTGGAAGACGATCTGGACCTGACGGCGATAAGCCTTCAGGCGAGCCCCTGCCGCGCGCGTCACGTCTTCGCCGTCCAGCATGATCCGGCCCCCAGTGAGATCGTGGAGGCGCAGGAGCGCGCGCCCCAGCGTCGACTTGCCGGAGCCGGACTCGCCGACGAGCCCAAGCGTGCCGCCGGGCGGGATCGCGATGCTGACGCCGTCGAGCGCCAGCATCGCCCCGAAGCGCACGCGGATATCGGTCGCGGACAGGCCGGTCATGCTACAGCCTCTGACTTGGTATCGGACTTGGTCTCGGACTTGGCGTCGGGCTCGGCATCGGGCGCGGCATGCAGCCAGCAGGCGACGACGCGGCCTGATCCGATCTCCGTCTGGGGCGGTTCCGAGACGGCGCAGGCGCCGTGGCGGGCGGGGCAGCGCTCCTGGAAGGAGCAGCCGCGCGGGAAGGCGCCGATCACCGGCGGCTGGCCCGGGATTTCGACCAGGCGTTGTCCGCGCGGCGTGTCGAGGTCGGGAATCGCGCCAATCAGGGCCCGCGTATAGGGGTGGGCGGGATCGCCGATGACCTGCTCGACCGGGCCGCTCTCGACGATGCGGCCGCCATACATCACCAGCACGCGGTCGCAGACCTGCGAGATCACCGCCAGATCATGCGAGATCATCAGGATCGCGGTGCCGTCCCGGCCATTGGCCTCGCGCAGCAGTGCGAGGATCTGGGCCTGGACCGTGACGTCGAGCGCGGTCGTGGGTTCGTCCGCCACGATCAGGGACGGGCGCATCATCAGCCCCATGGCGATCATCGCCCGTTGCCGCATGCCGCCGGAGAATTCGTGCGGATACTGGTCGAGCCGCCGGCCGGGCTCGGTGATGCCGACGAGCGCGAGCTGTTCCAGCGCGAGCGCGCTGGCCTCCTCTTCAGACAGGCCGCGATGATGGCGCACGGCTTCCGTCATCTGCTCGCGAATGCGCAAAGCCGGATTCAGCGAGGTGCTCGGATCCTGGAAGACGACGGCGAGCCCGGTGCCGAGCAGACGCTCGCGCAGAGCCCCGCTCATCGCCGTCAGATCCTCGCCGGTGAAGAGCATCCGGTCGGAGGAGACCCGGGCCGGATAGCCGGTGAGCCCGGCCAGCGCCATGGCGGTCAGCGTCTTGCCGCTGCCGGATTCCCCGACGAGCCCGACAGTCTCGCCACGCCCGATGCTCAAGCCTACATTGCGAACCGCCGCGATCGTCTGGGAGCCCTCGGTCGGAAAGGCGACGCTCGATCAGCATGCGGCCCCAGTCGAAGGCCGGCGGGTTGACGCCGAGGCCGAGGAAGCTCAGCGACGCGATCTCGACGATCGCCAGCCCAAGCGAGGTCGCGGTGCTGACGGCGAGTGTGTCGGCGATATTCGGCAGGACATGGCGGCAGAGGATCGCGATGCGGCCGAGGCCGAGTGCTTTTGCGGCGGCGACATAGTCCCGCCCGACGATGGCCGAGGACATGGTGTAGCCGAGCCGCGCATAGGTCGGCACGCCGGCGAGGCCGACGCCGAGCACGGCGCCCTCGATACTCGGGCCGACGATCGTGGTGATCACGATCGCAATCAGGATCGCGGGGAAGGACAGGGCGGTGTCGATGATCCGCGTGCCGATCGACCGGGCGAGGCTGCCCGATAGCGACAGCCACATGCCGATCGCGACGCCCAGCACGACGCGGATGGCCGTTGCCGCCAGCGCCAGGCCGAGCGAGAGCTGCGTTGCCGCCAGCGTGCGGGCGAAGACGTCGCGCCCGAGATCGTCGGTGCCGAACCAGTGTTCGGATGAGGGGCCCGTTCCGGCGGCCGCGACATCCATCCGGCTGACGACGTCGGCAAACAGCGCCGGGGCGACGAGCGCGGTCGCGAGCAGGAGGATGGCCCCGATACCGGCCAGCAGGGATGCGAGGTTGAGCCGTCCGGTCATGTGCGGACCGTGCTGCGCGGGTCGGCGATGGCGAGAAGCACGTCGACGATCATGTTGGTGACGAGGACGAGCAGGCCGAGCAGCACGACGATCGCCTGGACGACGGGGTAATCCGCGGTCACGACCGCCCGCACGATGGCGGTGCCCAGGCCCGGCCAGGCGAAGATGTTCTCGACGATCACGGCGCCGCCGATCAGGAAGGGAAAGACCAGTCCGGCAATGGTCAGCGCCGCCGTGACCACATTGGGCGCGAGATGGCGCAGATAGATGCGCCAGGCGGGCAGCCGCTTGCTGCGGGCGGTGCGGATGAAATCGGCCCGCAGTGTCCGCCGCGCCTCGACCCGCACGACGCGGGCGAGATTCAGCGCCGGCCGCAGGCCGATCGCGAGCGCGGGCAGGATGACCGAGCCGGGGCCGGCGGCGCCCGAGATCGGAAGCCAGCCGAGCGAGACGGCGAAGACATAGCCGAGGAAGATGCCGGCCAGCAGTTCCGGGATCGCGCCCAGCGTACCGGTCACGATCGTGAAGCCATGGTCGAGCCAGGGCAGGCGGTCGTCGCGCGTCGCGATGGCGACCGCCAGCCCGAAGCTGAAGCCGACCACCACGACGAAGGCGAGCGCGAGCCCGGCAAGCGCGGCGGTATAGGGCAGGCGATCGCGGATGAGCTCGATCACCGGCTGGCGGGTGGCGAGCGAGACGCCGAAATCCCCGCGCGCTACCCCCGCCACATAGTTCCAGAGCTGCACGGCGAAGGGCTGGTCCAGCCCGAGTTCGCTGCGCAGCTGGCTGAGATAGGCGGCGTCGGCGTCCGGCCCGGCGATGCGGCTGGCTGCATCGCCGGGGATCATCTTCACCATCAGGAAGGTCAGGAGCACGAGGGCAAAAAGGATCGCGGCGATCTGCGCGGCCTTCCCGAGCAGGAACCTGGAGAGCGGTCGGCCGCGCGTCATCATGCTGCGCTCACTTGCCGACGCGGATCGAGCGGATATCCATCACGAACGGTCCGCCGATGGTGAAGCGGACGCCCTTGCGCGAGAAGAAGGTGTTCACGCCGCCAAACAGCGGCAGGATGTTCATGTTCTCGAGCAGCGAGAGCTGTGCCTCGCTCCAGCGGGCGCAGCGTTCGGGGCTGTCGGGGGAGGAGGCGAGCGCCGCGGCCTGTGCCGCCGCGAAGCGGGCATTCTCGATCGTGCCGTGGTTCGAGCCCTTGCCGCTCACGAAGGGGACGACGGTATTGGCGCTCGGCATCGGCGGGCCGAAGGGGAAGACGCCGATTTCCCAATCGGGCCCGCTCATCACCGAGGCGGTCTCCTGAAGCGTGATGTTGCGGAGCTCGACCTCGACGCCGATCGCGCGCAGCGCTTCAAGGATGTATTCTGGGGCCGAGCCCTGAAGCCCGGGCTGGCCGATCAGGCGCAGCCTGAGCTTCTTGCCGTCTTTGGCGAAGATCCCATCGGATCCCGGCGCATAGCCTGCCTGCTTCAGCAGGGCCTTGGCCGCCTCCGCATCCGGCTTCGGCAGGAGATCCGCCGTCTTGGGCTCGTAGCAGGCGACCAGCGGGCTGATATAGCTCGTGGCCGTCAGGCCGTTGCCGGCCGTGGCGGCGCGGGTCGCGAGATCGCGATTGATGGCGGTTGCGATGGCGCGGCGGACCAGCACGTCGGCCGTGGGATAGCCGTCGCGATGCTGGAACATCATGAACTGCATGCCGAAGGGCTTGGCATCGAGGAAATCGAGCGCTTTCGCGGCCTTCAGCCGGTTGATGTCGCGGCCCGTGACAAGGCTGACGTCGATCGTGCCGGACTGCAGCTCGTTCGCCGCCGTCGTGTTGTTGTTGATCACGCGCACCTGGATCGTCGCGGGCCGCCCCGGGTCCTTTCCTGTCGCTCCGCTTGAATCCCAGGCATGGTCCGGGCGAAGCTTCAGCACATAGTGCGAACCGCGGACCGAGGCCGCCTTGTCGAGCGTGTAGGGCCCGGTGCCGCTCGGTGTCGAACCGAGCGCTTCGGTATCCTTCAACCCGGAGGGGCAAACGATCGAGGCCCAGGGCATCGCCAGCCCGATCAGCAGGTCGCTGAAGGGGGCGGTCATGGTCAGCGTCACCGTGCCGGCGGCGTCGTCCCCGGTGGCGGAATAACCGGCGATGCCGACGGTGCGATAGGCCATCGGCGCATTGGTTTCCTTGGCACCGAGGCGGGTCAGCGCGGCGGCGGCCGCGGTCGCGGTCAGCGGGGTGCCATCGGAACAGGTGACGCCCTTGCGCAGCTTGAAGACGGTGCGGCTCGCGTCGCCGCTCCACGATTCGGCGAGCGCCGGCACGGGCGCGCCCTTGTCGTCGAGCGCGACAAGGCGGTCATAGAGCACGTTGACGAGTTGATAGCCGTCCGACGTCACGGTCTTGACCGGGTCAAGGCTGTCATAGTCGGCCCCGATGCGGATCGTCGCCTTGTCCGCGGCAAAGCTGGCCGGTGCGACGCAGATGGAAGCGAGAATGCCGGCGACGACCGCGGCTGGCCCCGCGAAATGCCTCAATGACGAACTCATGCGCCTTCCCCTCTTGTTATATTGATATCTAAGATATTAGTTAGGGCCGAAGCGGGGTGTCAAGACGGAGGCCCGGTTCGTGATATGCGTGCATCGCTCGGGCAGCATCGGCCCGCGGAAAGGGATGGTCATGTTCAAGCCGGTGGCGGCGACAAGCTTTCAGGATCTGGTCTATGACCAGCTGAGCGATGCGCTGATGACAGGGGCCTTCTGGCCGGGCGAAGCGCTGAATATCAACGATCTCGCAACCCAGTTCGGGACCAGCATCATGCCGGTGCGCGATGCCGTACGCCGCCTGGCCGCCGAACGCGCTCTTCTTGTCGAGCCGCAGAAGGGGGTCCGCGTCTGGCGCCCGACGAAGTCGGAATTCGCGGAGATCACGCATGTCCGCACGCTGCTCGAAGGGGATGTGACGGCCGCCGCAGTTGCGCATCTGACGGATAAGAACGTCCGGGACGTGGCACGCGCGATCGACGAGATGAACGAGCTCGGGGTCTTCCGCAGCGAGCGTTTCCTCGTGCTGAACAAGCAGATCTTCTTCACGCTCTACGAGGCCGCGCAGCGGCCGGCGACATTGCCGATCATCCAGAGCCTCTGGCGTCAGATCGGGCCGATCGTCCGTCTCTACTCGCTGTTCGAGGGGTTTCCGCCCACCGTGGAAACCTCGCTCGCCTTTGTCGAAGCGCTGCGCCGGCGCGATGGCGAGGCCGCGCGCGACATCCGCATCAAGCAGATCCTGCGGCCATCCGAAATCCTGATGAGCCGTTTCGACGAGATCCTGGACTACCGCAACGACTCGCCCCGCCACCTGGCCCATGTGAAGCCGATCGCGAGCGCCTTGCCAGGCGAGGGGACGAAGCGGCCGGGACGGCCGCGGCGCGTGAGATAGCCGTCCGTTCAGGGGCGCGGGCAGCCTGAAGTTCTGGGCAGAGCAGGGGGCTTGTGCAGGCTCGATGTACGCTGAGCGTCCCTTTGCTTCTCAGGCTGGGGCAATGCAGCGGGCGTGCGATCGACGCCTTCGCCTCACTCTCGTCATGGCGAGAGGAGATAGGAAGCAGCCGGGCGCCATGTTGGTGCCAGAGATCGATTTGCCTGCGACCAGATACGCACGGAGTGGCGCCGCAGTTCGATCAGCGAATGCGGTGGACATTGAACCGGGTCTTGCGAGGCCCGATGGCTCGCTGTCACCAGGTTTTATATCCTGGTGAACGACTGGTGGGCAGTCGGCGGCGAAGAAGACGGCTAGAGTCGCGGCATGAAGATGGCATCCTCCCAATTTGATCTGTTCGATGACGCACCGGGCTACCGGCAGACGCCACGACCGGCACCGAGAAAGCGCAGGCTCGAGACCGTGCCGCTGTCGCCCGGCGGCGCTGATGAAGAGGCTGCCCGAAGGCTGGAGCAAACTGGCCGCTTCAAGGTGCTGCGAAAGCTCGTGCCTCGCCCCATCGTCCCGCGCGCGCAGAGCGCCTTCCCGAACCTCGCGGTGCTGGTCGATACGGAGACGACGGGCCTGCAGCACGCGCGGGACGAGATCATCGAAATCGGCGCCGTTGGTTTCACCTATGACGACGAGGGAGCGATCGGGGATGTCGTTGGCATCTACGGCGGCTTACGCGAGCCATCGGTGCCCATCCCCGCGGAAATTACGCGGCTGACCGGCATCACCGACGAGATGGTCGCCGGTCACGCCATCGATATCGCGACGCTCGATGCCTTCATCGAACCTGCCGATCTCGTCATCGCCCATAATGCTGCGTTCGATCGCCCGTTCTGCGAGCGGCTGTCGCCAGTCTTCGCCTCAAAAGCCTGGGCCTGCTCCGTCAGGGAAATTAGCTGGGCCGACTTAGGCTTTGAAGGCAACAAGCTGGGATATCTCGTCGGTCAGTCCGGGCTGTTCCATGAGGGGCACCGCGCAACGGATGACTGCAATGCCCTCCTGGAGGTCCTGGCGAGACCGGTGGGAGCCAGTGGAACGCGACCATTCTCCGAGCTGTTGCGATCGAGCGCGCGCAGCAGAATCCGCATCTACGCGGAAAATGCTCCCTTCGACATGAAGGATCACCTCAAGGGGCGAGGCTATCGATGGTCGGATGGGAGCGACGGACGGCCCAGAGCCTGGTGGATCGAAATCGACGAAGAGCTCCATGACGAGGAACTCCGTTATCTCCGCACCGACATMTATGGCTGGGCAGACGCCGAGCCGCTGACGGTGCGGCTGACGGCGCATGATCGATTTCGTGCGTGACGGGCGAGTTCGAGCCGATCGCCACTATCGACTGCCAGCGATTTCGGCCCGCAAGGGCGCTGGGCCGCCTCAAGACTGCCTCGCGCCAGGAGCGGATGTTGGCGCCTTGCCCGGAACCGGATATTCGCAGACGGGATGGGCAGCGTCGGCCGGCGACCGGACGTTCGCTCTCAACACCTCAGCCGCGCGGTGGAACGGTGTCGTATTGCGGCAGGCCGTCTGCGATCTCGTAGTAGTCCCCCTTGTCGGCGACGTAGATATGCAAATTTGCAGTGGTCTCTGTCGGTCCGTCGAACGCACCCATTGCCACGGCGATCCAACCCCGATCCGACCGATCCCAGAAGAGAGACGATCCGCATGCCGAGCAGAAGCCGCGTCGGACGTTCTCCGACGATTGAAACCACGTCAGCTTCTCCTCGCCGACAATCGTCAAGGCAGTCCTAGGCACATCAGTGGACGCGAAGTGGTGGCCCGAGTGCTTGCGGCACATACGACAATGGCAGAAGTTGGGATTTGGCAGAGTGTCAGCCACTGTTAAGCTGACAGCACCACAAAGGCATGAGCCGCTGTGCATCCTCGCTTCACTCCCGCAGGCGTCCAGTCGGGAAGCATGGCATCGGGGTTGCGACGTTCGCAAGAGCGTCCGCTATGGGCCAACTCCGACATTCGCGATGTCAGCGCCCGCTCAACGATGGCTCGATACCGCCTCGACCGAATGCGCCCTCACCGCGGAGGGCAGCTCCGTGCCGCTTCGGTTTGGTCCCTGGCCTGCAAAGCTTCGCCCCAGTTTCGCAAGCTGATCAGAACGGGTTCCAGCGTGCGGCCAAACTCGCTCAGTTCGTATTCAACGCGCGGCGGCACCTCGGGGTAGACGGTGCGGCATACGACGCCGTCGGCCTCGAGCTCGCGGAGTTGGATCGTCACCATCCGGGGCGTCGCGTTCGGCGTCAGGCGGCACAGCGCATTGAAGCGCAATCGTCCCTGGAGAAGGTGGAACACCAGCACGGGCTTCCAGATTCCACCCATGACGCTGAGGGTCGCCTCGACTGCGCAGCCCGTCCGGGTCGCCTTGCGGCGGGCCTGCCTGACAGTATCATTCATGATAGTACATGTGCCTTTTGATCGTACTTACGAATATGTCCTTACCTGCCTAGGTCTAGCGCGCCAACACAGCCCAAGGAGACGGCATTGCGCGCTTATCGAATGAACGGAACGAACGCCCCGCTGACGCTGCACGAGGACGTCGCACCGACGGCGGGCCCAGGAGAGGTGCTCGTCGACCTCAAGGCGGCCACGCTCAACTATCGGGATCTGATCGTCAGGGAAGGACGCTATCCTGGGGACCAGAAGCACGATCTCGTCCCGCTTTCCGACGGCGCCGGCATCGTGACCCAGGTTGGAGATGGCGTGTCTCGCGATCGGATTGGCGAGCGCGTCGTGCTCGGCTTCATGCCTGGCTGGCTGGACGGCTCGTTCGCGGCCCGCAAGCAGGCGACCGCGCTCGGCGGCGGATTCGTTGATGGCGTGCTCGCCGAGCAGATCGTCCTGCCGGCTGCCGCTGCGGTCCCATTCCCTGATGCCTGGAGCTTCGAAGAGGCTGCAGCATACCCTTGTGCGGGCGTTACGGCCTGGAACTGCTTGTTCGGCGGCCGCGGCTTGCGCCCCGGTGATAGCGTTCTGATACAAGGCACCGGCGGCGTGTCGACCTTCGCGCTGCAGTTCGCCCGAGCCGCCGGGGCGCGTGTGATCGTCACCTCCAGTTCCGACGAGAAGTTGGCCTGGGCCCGCAAGCTGGGCGCGGAAGCGACGATCAACTACCGCACCACAGCGAATTGGGGGGAGGTTGCCGCAGGAATGGCGGGCGGAGAGGGCGTCGACTTCGTGGTCGAGGTTGGCGGCTCCGGTACCTTGAACCAGGCGCTGTTGGCAGCTCGGCCCGGGGGCGAAATTGCGCTCGTTGGCGTTCTCACTGGCGTCGCGGGCGAGATCAACACTGGCGCAATCCTGATGAAGGCTATCGATCTCCGCGGAGTTTACGTTGGCTCTGTCGCCGATCTGAAAGCCGCGATGGCGACTGGGGTCAAGCCGCTTATCGACGAGATTTTTGCCTTCGAGGCGGCGCAGGACGCGTTCGACCGGCTGCGCAGCGGGCAGCATCGCGGAAAGGTTGCCATCACCATTTCTGCCTGAAATTTCAGGCAGAGCTACGATCCGCTTCTGAAATAGCAGAGGCGGATACGGCGCCGCTATTCGTCTTCGACGTCGCCAGCATTGGCCAGAACTTGCGCCAGGTCTGGCCCGGCGACTGCAATCTCCCGGCAAGCCGGGCCTTCAGCCCGCCCACCACCGCTTCGACCCATCCTCGACACCTGTGGCGTTGGTGCCCGCGGTCTCGACGGGCAGGGGCTGGACGTGCGTAATGTCGCCGTCGAGCAATCGCTCCGGGGGGCCTTTTCATGCGTCTGGCTATTGGTTTCGGATCGGCCCAGGGGCGCGCTTTGCGGCGCGGCGCCAGGCCGTTTGGCGCTCTCCTCGGGCTTGTTCTGACCGTCTTCGGATCAGGCCTCGCCGCTGCCTTCGAAACCCCGCCAACGGTCAGCGCTGCTTCAGTGCTTGGCGCGCAGGCCTCCGGTCCGAATTATCGCGTCGACCCCGAGGTGCACAGCGACGGCCTGTTGCGACTCTTTGTGCTCAAGACCGCATTCGGCACTTTCGACATAGCCGGCGAAGGATTGATGCGTGAGCGGATCCGCGAATTGTCGGCCCTTCGCAAGCTGAACGAAATGTCCGCATCGGATGTTTTCGTGAAGTCGCTTGAGCGGCAAGCCACTGCTCCCCTGCGCTTCGGCGCCGACCTCATCACCTCGCCAGCGGAGACGCTGAAGAAATCCGCTTCAGGTGTCGCCAACATGTTCAGCCGGATTGGAACCGGCATCGCCAACACCAGCGCCAACCGCGACAGCATTGCCGGCAGTATTCTGGGCGTCGATGCAGCGCGACGGGCGCTGGCCGTCCAGTTGGGCGTCGATCCTTATACCGATTTCCCGCCGCTGGCCGCCAAGCTGAACGACATTGCCGCAGCCAGCGCGATGGGCGGGCTTTCCGTCAGGGGCATGATGCTGGCGATCCCGGGGGGCGCCGGTGTCGCCATCAGTTCCACGACGACCGTCGATAGCGTTCGGGCAACTCTGGCCGAACGCACCTCGACCCAGATCGTGGAACAGGTGATCGGCATGCTAACGCGCATGAAGGTCTCTCGCGCACTTGCGGAGCGCTTCGTCCAGAACCGATCGTATACGCCGACCGACCTGTTGCTGATCACAAAGGCCCTGGCCTCGCTCAAGGTCGGCGGAAACGCACTCTTCGTGGCGAAGGCGGCTGAGGCAACGACGCGTGAAGAGGCCTATTTCCAGCGCAGCCGCGCCCTGCTGCTCGCGTCCAACGCCAAGGCTCTCGGCATCGGCCCGTTCGTCGGGGTTGGCGGCTTCCCGCTGAACCGCTTGAAGGACGGCCGTCTGCTGGCCCTTTTCCCGCTCGACGAGATCGCCTGGACCGAGACTGTCGCGGGCCTGTTCGGCAAGGTCTCGTCTGTGAACCCTGGCGATGGAAAGGCTCCGGTGCTGGCGAGCAACGGCACGCTTACGCCGATGGCGCAAGCCGAGATCAGCCGGGCGGGCTGGACTGTCGAGCGCGTCAAATAGCGAGCGGCTGCACAAGGCGCGCTTCGGCCACAGGCGGGCATCGTCCAGAATACGGGAGGATAGGGGCATCGAAGCGCGCCTGCGTCTGCATCTCCGGGCTGTCATGTCCGTTCGCGCAGCGCGGAGAGACGCAGCGGCTGCTCGCCAAACGTCACGAGCTTCGCAACCTGGAGCCTGAAGCCCCGGCAGGAGAGGGGGCTTTGACCGTTTGGATGCGCAGCGAGCCTTCCCGTGCTCCGCAGGCTTGGGGCAGCTTGCTGCGTTGCGATTGCGACATCCCGGAACATCCGGGGCCGCTGCCGGGTTAAGATGAGAGGCGGCTCGGAACACCCCATGAACCCGGCCTGGCATCGCCTCGAACGAGGCCCAGACAGGGCAGCGTCGATCGATCTGCCGGCGCGACAACACATCGAACGATCGCACAGGGAATAACGCCGCATGCACGGCGTTTACCTCCGCTTCCCCGGGAGCGATGGCCCGCGATTCACCGCGTCGATGCCGGCCGAAATCCGTGTTCGATCAAAAAGGACAGTTCGATGACCCCCGCCAAGAAACCAGACAGCGAATTCGACCGCGCCCGTGAAAGGATTGAAGGCACGGACAAGAAGCCCGTCGGGAAGCCCGACAAGACGATGCCCGCGGCAGGCCCCCATGTGACGGAGGGCTCGACGAACCATGACGCGACGCCGGGGGCCGGCGCGCTGCCCTCGACCAAGCCGCGCAAGGACGTTGACGCCGGGACGGGCTGAATGCGCCTCAGGGCCCCCCAGGCGAGCGGGGCTCTACTCACGCGGTCGGCGCTGCACCTGCCGGAGATCGCGCAGGCGATCGTGCCGGATATCTGCTGAAGGCCACCAGAGCGACGGAACATTCTGCCTGCGCCCGGCTTGAGCTTCTTTGCGAGGGGGCAGGCTCTGATGTTCAAGATTTTCTACGAGCTCTCGATGCTCGCCGCCGAAGCGCAGCAGGCCATATGGCTGCGCACCATCAGGCTGTCAGCCGGTGGATCTGCCGCTGGTCGCGAGGCGCAGTTGATGGTGACCGAGAAACTGGCGGCGGCCCAGCAGGCTTTTTCGAGCCTCGCGGCAGGGGCGCCTCCCATCGGAATCGTGCGTGCGTATCGCTCCAAAGTGCGCTTGAATGTCAGGCGCTTGTCCCGGCGATAGGAGATGTCCCGCTTCGATGGCGTGGGCGAGCAGGCCGATTTCTCCCGATCTCCTGACAAGGCTTGAAGGAATCTGACATGCGCGAACCAACGCATGGGCGCTTCGAATTCACCCGCGCCGAGCTTTGGGCCGACGGCGTCGTCCATGTGCTGGGCATCGCCTTGGGGCTGGGTGCGGTCGCCATCCTGATCGCAAGGGTGCTCGCGACGGCTTCGCTGTCCGATCTGGTTTCTGTCGGGATCTACAGCGCTGCGTTGATTGCCGTTCTCAGCGTTTCCGCCCTCTACAACATGTGGCCGGTCTCGCCCATGAAGTGGCTGCTGCGACGCTTTGATCATTCAGCCATCTACGTCTTGATTGCCGGTACCTACACCCCCTTCCTGATGAAGCTCGGCGAAGCCGTCGTGGCGCAATCCCTGTTGGCTGCCGTATGGATCACGTCGCTCGCCGGCGTCCTGCTCAAGCTTGCTCTGCCGGGCCGGTTCGATCGCGTTTCGATCGTGCTCTATCTCTGCCTCGGTTGGAGCGGCGTGATCGTGTGGGAGCGCGTTGCGCAGTTTCCGGCGGTCACCTTGTGGCTCATGCTGGCGGGCGGCGTTCTCTACACGGTGGGCGTCCTGTTCCACGTCTGGCGGAGCCTTCCGTTTCAGAACGCCATCTGGCACGTCTTCGTCCTCGCGGCGTCCGGCTGTTTCTACGGGGCTGTGCTTGCGACCTACGGTTGGGCTCCATCGGCCTGAAGCTTCCTGCAGCTCCTTCCGAAACGACAGTGTGGAGACCGATCGCATCGCCGACCGACGTCCAAAGGCCGTTCAACACGTCTGCGTCGGATTCGCCCGGGTATCGGCCCTTTGAATGGCATCGAGGACTGAGGTCTCGGCATATGGCTTCCGTAAGAAGACGGTGCCGGAGGGCATTTCGTCGGCCAAGGGCGATACGCGGCCCGATGCAAGGATGAGAACGACCGGAGGCCATCGCTCGCGGATAGCATGGAGCAGCTTCAGGCCGTCCATCGACCCGGGCATCTCTATATCGGAGAACACGACACGGATGTCGGGCCGCGTCTCCAGAAGAAGGATGGCATCGTCAGCGTTGGCCGCTTCGATGGCGTCGTAGCCCGCGTCTTCGATCAGTGCGACCGCATTCATGCGGATAATGGGCTCGTCTTCGACGACAAGAACGACGGTCTTTGTCATGGAGAGCTTTCGGCTGTGAACCGACTTAACTGGCGCCAGCCATGGTTGTTGCGTATAATTGAAAAGAATTGTTCATGTTACAATTAGAAATTCGTTAGGGTGCCATACCCTTATCCATTCATGAGGGTTCGCCGCGAGGGCATTTCGCCACTGACGCCGGCTTGCCGGACTTGGCGCCCCCTCCCGCCAGCCCGCGGCCGCAGCCTGGTTCGAGATCAAGGCTTTCTCTTCGGCAAAGCCAGCCCCGAGCCGGCTGTCGCAGGCTGCCGGCAGCCTACGCCCGTTCTTAAGCCGGCCGCTTGGTCCCTTGGGGGGGCGAATAGTTTCCAATGACGTCGAGGCACGTGCTATCAGTCACTTAAGAGGAGCATGTGAGCCCGGTCGGGCTTTGCTATAGCCATGGAAAGATCCGTGGACCCGCTTTCGCTCCGAGAGCTGTCGACAGCCGAAAAGGCCTGTCATGGCACATCGCGCAGCGAGGTATGACTCTTTCCGGACCAAGACGTCATTTGGCTCTCTGGCGACCCTTCAAGCCTCAAGACGCGATAATCCTGACGGAGCGCGCCAAGAGCCGACTCGACTTCTTGCCCGCAAGCGGACCTACGTCGCAAAGCACAATGCGGTCGGGCCTAGCCCGCATAAAATCGGGATAGAAGACCTTTTGTATGGTGCTGCCCATAAATGCGGAGACGATCGTCCGCCTTGTAGGTTAGGAGCGGGCGTCACGGATCCCAAGAATTTGCGTAAGCGGTAGAGGGCGGATCCACGGCGCGCGTCCCCTCGCAATGGGGCAAGCGCAAGGATATTTTTTGTAATTTCGCCCCGATATGTGAAATAAAGCATATATTTTGAAACGAATTACCGAGTTCACATGTTGCGTCTAGAGAAATGATTTAACAAAAAGATTGACCTTATCGGTTGTTTTCTATAAGTTGATTTTTGTCGATATTGCTTGGACGGTCGTTGTTATTTTCGCGCTCAGCGCGTTTCTGATAAGTTCCCCCTTTCGAAATCGTTCTGAACTCGCCGGGCACTCGCTTGGCGAGCGACAGGTCTTGCCAAAAGGAGGGTTTCTTATGACCACCGGCACAGTGAAATGGTTCAACTCCACCAAGGGTTTCGGCTTCATCCAGCCTGACGACGGCAGCCAGGACGTCTTCGTCCATATCTCCGCCGTCGAGCGCGCTGGAATGCGCGACCTTGCGGAAGGCCAGAAGCTCGGCTTCGAAGTCGCCCGGGACAACAAGTCCGGCAAAATGGCTGCGGAGCAGCTCCAAGCCGCCTAATCAGACTGCCTCGTCGACGATGACCACGGATGTACTGGCATTGTCGCAGCAGTCCTTCGAGGAAGGCCAAGCTCATGCTTGGCCTTTTTCATTTCTGCCAGCTTTAGATTATATTCGAGAGCCGACGTCGCCCCCGAAACTCCCGCCGCTTGCTATCGCCAGAGGAAGCAATCACGGCCATGAACGAGCACCGCAGGATTACCCGCTCCCCCCYTTCTTGCAGCGTCCAGGTCGGTGATCTTACGGTCGAGGTCGCCATCTATAGGATCGAGAATGACGGTTGGACGCTGGAGCTGGAAGGCGGCACCTCCACAATTTGGTTGAGGTCATTTGCGACTGATACCGAAGCCATKGCCGAATTCATCGAGCATGCGGAGCACGTCGGTTTGGCAAATCTGGTTGCCGTACCGCTCACCGTCCACTAGCGCGGCAAGTTGGCTCGTGTCGCACGGTGGAATCGCACTGAGAAGCTTTTGGGCCGACGGCTTTTCTTCCTTTTATGCCCTTAGAGCTTCAAGCGTTTCACCCGTCGGCGATGCCTTCGAGCAGCCACCGAAAAGCCCTCGGCCAGGCGGACTTGTTGTAGC
>NZ_JBFTRC010000041.1:0-46233 GCF_056399325.1 Allobosea sp. 01N443 | reverse complement strand
CGTTAACGCGCGCCTCCGCTCGCGCCCTGCCTGAATCCAGCTGTCGTTCGACCTTTTCAGACCAGACTCGACCGCGAGGGGCGATGCCGGGCAATCCGGTAAACTGCCGCCGGCGGGATGTTGCGCAATGTCGAGCCGATCCGTGTTGCGCGAAGGCCGAGGCGATCCAGGATTGGCTTCGGGATGGGGCAGCGCGTCGTATAGGTGACCTGATAGAAGGCGCCGCCCGGCCGCAAATAGCCAAACGCGCCCCTGAGAATGGCGATGACCTTTCGTGGCGGCATCGAAAGCACGGGAAGGCCGCTGATCACGGCGCCAACCCCTCCTGCTTCGTAAAGAGCGACTTCGCGAAGGCGTGAAGCGTCCATCCAGCGCACACGGGCCTCGGGAAAGCGCATTTCGAGCAGCCGCGCAAAATCGGGCCCGAACTCGACGAGGGTCAGGTTGTGCTCGGGCACGCCTCGCCTGATGAGCGCCTGGGTAAATGCGCCGGTTCCAGGTCCAAGTTCAATGACAGGCCCGGTTTCCGGCGTGACCTCCTGTGTCATCAGATCCGCCAGGGCGGTGCCCGACGGCGTCACCGAAGCGACACGCAACGGCGCACCGATCCAGGCGCGGAAGAAAGACCAGTTGTCGGAGGCCAGCATGCCGGTCCTCCGTCCCAAGGCGTCTTCAGGCGCAACGCGGAGGCTTCGCCCGGCGCCGGGTAGCATTCTCGATGACATGTGCAGTCCATCCCAGTGGCGGCCACCGCAATGGTTGAGCGGGCCCGGAGCTTCCATGAGTGCACCGCTCTGTTTCGCGGCGCCGTCGGCATCGATGCCACGACGGGGTTGAGCCAGCCTGTCATGCGGAGGCGCAGGGGCGTGCCGGACTCGATGAGGCCGGAATGAGCTCTCGCCGGCGAGGTCGGGACCGAGCTTCCATGCAAGGTTGGCGCAATCCGCACTCGATAGGCGGTTACCCCCGAGGAGCGGGAGATTCCGCCTTGCGCATCTTGTTGGTCGAGGATGAGCCGGCAATGGCTTCAGCGCTGCGCACTGCGCTGACCCGTCAGGACATGGTCGTGGACCATCTGCCAACCAGAGCGGATGCAGAGGCAATGCTGAGCGAAAGCTGCGGCATCTATGATGCAGTGCTGCTTGACCGCCAGTTGCCCGATGGCGACGGCCTGGACCTGGTCCGAAGGCTGCGGGCAAAGGGCGACACGGTGCCGGTCCTCATGCTGACGGCGCGTGGGGACTTGAACGACCGGGTCGCGGGTCTTGACCATGGAGCCGATGACTATCTCGGCAAGCCTTTCGCCTTCGAGGAACTTCTGGCGCGCCTGCGCGCACTCCTGCGCCGGCCTGCCGGCATGCGCTCCGATACGGTGCGGATCGGTCGCCTTTCCTTCGATTTCGTGCACCGCGAGACCCGTGTGGCAGGCCAGATGCTCGCCATGCCGCGGCGCGAATTGCTGGTGCTGGAAGCCCTGATGCGCCGGATGGGGCGAATGGTCTTGCGAACCTTCCTGATGGAGGCCGTGTTCGGTCTGGATGACGAGATCCAGTCCAACGCGCTCGATACCCATGTCTCTCGCCTGCGCCGCAAGCTTGCGGAAGCTGATGCCGGCGCGACGATCGATGGGATTCGCGGAGTCGGTTACCTCATCCGCGAAACCGCCTGACGATGGATGGCGGGTATTCCCTCAAGCGCCGGCTGATCGGGCGGCTCATGGCGTTCCAGGCTGCCGCCATCATGCTGATCGTCGCTGGCTTGTTCGCCACAGGGGCGTTGTTCGACTTCTCATCGGTCGAGAGCACCATTGAGACCCTGCGAGGCGCGGTGGCGCGCGGGCCGACTGGCAAGCTGGTGCTGCGGCCAACGCGCCAATTGACCCGGATGCGGGCTTCTAATCCAAATCTCTGGTTCGTCATCCGGGACCGCACGGGCCACCGCGTGTCCGAAGGAGCCGTTCCTGCGGATTTCAGCCAGCTCGGCGACAGCCTCGACCATATCGGCCAGGCCCGGCTGGGCTGGAATATCGGCGATCCTCCCCGCGCCACGGCACGGGTCAGATGGGTGAACAGCGCAGCTGGCGAGGTCCAGGTCGTGACGGGCACCGAGACCCGGGCATCGCTCTATCTTGTGGCCCTGGGGATGAGCCTCGTGTTCCTCAAGGAGGTTCTGCCCGTTCTCGCCGTGATGGCGGTCGCGGCCCTGCTCGTCACTCCGCTGGTGGTCCGAGGAGCCTTGGCCGGATTGGGCCGGGCAGCGGCGCAGGCCGGGCGCATCGAGATCGACCGGCGGGGTGTTCGTTTGCCCCTCGATGACGTGCCGGTCGAGATCACGCCGCTAGTCACGGCGGTGAATGCCGCCCTTGGACGTCTCGACAGGGGCTACGAGCAACACAAGCGCTTCCTGGCGGCCGCCGCGCATGAACTGCGGACGCCCGTCGCCATTCTCAATACGAGGCTGGCATCCCTGCCGGCGGGCGAAGAGAAGACGCGCCTCCTCCAGGATGTTGCGCGGCTGGCGACCATGATGGAGCAGCTTCTTGACCTTGAGCGGCTCGATCAGCAGACGGACACGTTCACGCCCATGGACCTCAACGCGATTGCGAAGCGGGTCGTGGTCGACCTTGCGCCCCTGGCCTTCGCCGCCGGCTATCAGATGGAGTTCAAGCCCGAGGGAGATCCGGTCACGGTCATTGGAGATCCGCTATCGGTCGAGCGGGCCCTGACCAATCTGGTCCAGAACGCGATCGAGCATGGCGGCCGGACTGGAACGATTGCCGTCCGCGTCGGTCACTCCGCGATCATCGACATCCAGGACGACGGATGCGGCATTCCGCGCKAGCAACGCGAACGTGTCTTCGAGCCCTTTCAAAGGCTTCATGCGCAAAGCCGCGGCTCGGGCCTCGGTCTCAACCTTGTTCGCGAGATCATGCATCGTCACGGAGGCGAGGTGCTCGCGCTCGATTCAGCATCGGGCGGTGCCTGTCTCAGGATGGTCTTCCCCCAGCCAGGCCTGGCCGCCTGAGCACGCAGCTATTTCCAGAAGCCGTTGTCCTTCGCCCGTTCCCGCCACCTCCAGGGCTGGTACTCCGCATGGCCGTCATACGCCTCGCCTGAACTGTAGCGCCCGTCCGTGCAGGGGTCGGAGGGCGCGCGGCCTGCGTGCCAGCGTCGCAGTTCCGCCTCGCAATCGACCGGTCGGCCGAAGCTGAAGCGCCCATCCCTGCAGGGCGAATGGGGCGCTCCTTCGTCCTGGACCGGCCGCACGCGCGGCGCACTGGCGGGCAATGGCGGCGCCAAGCCGGCCTTTGGATGCGCCTGTGCCGAAGCGGCGGCACCTGAAAGCGCCAGCATGGTCGCGACGCCCCTGGCGATGCTGGTGCGGGCCCTGTTCATCGTGATCTCCATCCGCGACGACGCAACGGCTGCCTCGCCCGCCGGCATCGTCCCGGGGCTCGATTGAATGAACATTGCAAGGGATAGGGAATCCGGCGGCTTTGCCTGCGATCTCGGCTGCAATTTGCAAAACCTCTAAAAACACGTCAAAGGAAGCGCCATATGCGCCGGCCCCGCCGCGCCCCTTCCTGATCCAGTGTCCGAGCTTGTCGCCGATGAACGCCGTCGCGCCGAAGATTTCTTTCGTCTCCCTGGGCTGTCCCAAGGCCCTCGTCGATTCCGAACGCATCATCACCTCGCTGCGCTCGGAAGGCTATGAGCTCAGCAAGAGCCATGCGGGCGCTGACCTCGTCATCGTCAATACCTGCGGCTTCCTCGACAGCGCCAAGGCGGAGTCGCTGGAGGCGATCGGCTCAGCCATGGCCGAGAACGGCAAGGTCATCGTCACCGGCTGCATGGGCGCCGAGCCCGAGCAGATCCGCGACGCCTTCCCGAACGTGCTGGCGATCACCGGTCCCCAGGCCTATGAGAGCGTCGTCTCGGCCGTGCATCAGGCGGTGCCGCCCAGGCACGATCCTTTTGTCGACCTGGTGCCGGACCAGGGCATCAAGCTCACGCCGAGGCACTACGCCTATCTCAAGATTTCAGAGGGTTGCAACAATCGCTGCAGCTTCTGCATTATCCCGAAGCTGCGCGGGGACCTGGTCTCGCGACCGATCGGCGATGTGCTGCGCGAGGCCGAGAAACTGGTCAAGGCTGGCGTCAAGGAACTGCTGGTCATCTCCCAGGACACCAGTGCCTATGGCCTCGATGTCAAATACGCCCCCTCGCTCTGGAAGGATCGCGAGGTCCGCACGCGCTTCTTCGAGCTGGCGCGGGAACTCGGCCAGATGGGGGTCTGGGTGCGGATGCACTATGTCTATCCCTATCCGCATGTCGACGAGGTCATCCCGCTGATGCAGGAAGGGCTGATTCTGCCCTATCTCGATATTCCCTTTCAGCACGCATCTCCCAGCGTTCTCAAGGCGATGAAGCGCCCGGCTCATCAGGACYGCACGCTCGACCGCCTGCGCAAATGGCGCGAGATCTGTCCCGATCTCGCCATCCGCTCAACCTTCATCGTCGGCTTCCCCGGCGAGACGGAAGAGGATGTCCAGTTCCTGCTCGACTGGCTGAGGGAAGCAAAGCTCGAGCGCGTCGGCTGCTTCAAATACGAGCCGGTCAAGGGTGCGCCTGCCAATGATCTCGGCCTGCCGCTGATCCCGGAGGACGAGAAGGAAGCGCGCTGGCATCGTTTCATGAAGGCGCAGGCCGAAATCAGTACCCGGATCGTCAAGAGCCGGGTCGGCAAGCGCATTCAGGTGATCATCGACGAGGCGGGCCCGACGGTCGCCAAGGGCCGCTCCAAATGGGATGCGCCCGAGATCGACGGCAATGTCTATGTTGCGAGCCGCCGGCCGCTCCGGGCCGGCGAGATCGTGACGGTGAAGATCGAGCGGGCCGACGCCTACGATCTGCACGGAATCGCGGTCTGATCGGGCCTGTCCACTTTCGCAAGGGCGCGCATGATCTGGTCGCCGCGCCCGCGATAGAGGAAGACCTCGCTACCCCAAGGCAGGTCTGTTGGAACGCGACGGCAGGCGCCGTGACGGAGGCGGCTCGCTGCAGACATGATCGATCCGGTTGGCGCCCCCGCCACGGAGCGCGACTGCGCGGGTGAGGCGTGCCTTCCCCCCAGGGAATTCGCGCAGCAGCTGAAACACGGACCGAGCGCTTCCGCCTGCTGCGCCCTTGCCGCTCCGACCGCCATCGTCGCCGCCATGCCCGCTGCCGTTCTGCTGCGACATTGCGACCGTCGAGATGGTTAGAGAGGCCAAGAACAGACCAGTGAAACGAAGTGTCCGGTTCATGACATGCTCCCGAATGAGGATCAGCGTCCGCTGGCCCTCATTGGTCGCGTCGTCTCCGCAGCAGGTTCACAGGCGTCGGAACGATGATCGGCCCTGCTCTCAGATAGCCGGCTTTCGCCGGGCTGAACCGAGGCGCCCGAGCCACCAGCCAAATCTCTGCGCGAGCATGGCCAGCGCCACCGCATAGCCGATCAGGGCGAAGATCCAGCTCATGGTCGTGAGACTGAGCGCGCCCAGCACCAGCGCCGAACGTCCGAGCACCTTCAGGACCGCACGGGTGGTGGACCCCTTGGCGGCGCTCAGCCGTGCCGCGCGCCCAATATCGCCGGCCTCGTCTGCAACCGCGAGAACCTGGCGCAGACCGGCCTGGCCGGTCCGGGCATAGACTGCGCCGGCATCCTGCCCAAGCGTTGCCAGGCGCGTCATTGCCGCCGGCCGCACGATCGCAGCCGAGGATGCGCGGGCTGCTGCCAGGTCGAAGCGCGCAGCAGCGGAGAGACTGGCTGTCAGAGCCGGACGATCGACGGCTCCCGCGGCCATGCGCGTGAGATTGGCCGTCAGCTTTGGCGACAGCATGCCTGCCTTCGCCGTTGCCTTGACGACGCTGAGACCACCGCGTGCCGGCAGGCCGCTGCCGAGGCTCGCCCATGTCGCAACGCTCAGAGCGAGCCCGCCAGCGGCCAGTACCAGGACGACATGATCTGTTGCCTCGCCGCGGAGCAGCTTCTGGCCTTCACCGGCGAGGTCCCGCAGGTCGCCGACGCCGACAACGTCGCTGACCACCGCGCCGGCGAAGCCGGCATTGCTCGCGCGTTCGCCCGACAGGAAACCGGAGCCGAAATCCCTGAGTGCGCGCGTCGACGCCTCGTCCTTCAAGCGCGCGAGGCGCTCGCGCTGATCCTCCGTGACAACGAGGCGATGCTCGGCGGCCAGATCGACAAAGCTGCCGGCAAGGTCGGTGTCGCCAGCGGCAATCGCGGCATCGATCTCGTCTGCGATGCGCCCGGACGCAAGCACGCCCTGCAGGCGCAGGTCCGACAGGGCGACGGGGTCACTGGCCGCCACCTGMAACTGCAGGCCATTCCATCCGCGCGGCAGCACCAATATGCCCGCGCCGATCAGCGCCGGCACGACACATAGTGCCCGAATCGCGTTCTTCATCTTGCCCAGCCACCCATCCTGCCGCCCCCGGCGGCAGGAGATCTAGGCAACAATCTGGGCGAGATTGCTGCGACGAGGCGGCGAACGCTACGGAATGAGGACCGTCGAGCCCGTCGTGCCGCGGCTCTCCAGCGTGCGATGTGCCTCGGCTGCATCCTTCATCGGGAAGGTCGCGTTCACCGGTATCGTGACCTTGCCCGAGGTGACGGCGCCGAACAGGTTCTTCGCCATCTCGACCATCGTTTCGCGCTTTGCGGTGTGGGAGTTCAGTGTCGGACGGGTGACGTAGAGCGAGCCCTTTGCAGCCAGGATGCCGAGATTGAACGCTTCGACCGCGCCCGACGCATTGCCGAAGCTCGCAAGCACGCCAAAGGGCTTGAGCGAGTCGAGCGAGGCCATGAACGTGTCCTTGCCGACGCCGTCATAGACCACGTCGCAGAGCTTTCCGCCGGTGATGTCCTTGACCCGCGCCGCGACATTCTCGTCACGGTAGAGAATGACCTCGTCGGCACCATGCGCCTTGGCGAGCTCGGCCTTGTCCCTGGAGCCTGCGGTGCCGATCACGGTCGCGCCGAGCGCCTTGCCCCACTGGCACAGAATCAGGCCGGTGCCGCCAGCGGCAGCATGCACAAGGATCGTGTCGCCCGGCTTCACCTTGTAGGTCCGGTGCAGCAGATATTCGGCGGTCAGGCCCTTCAGCATCATGCTGGCCGCAGCCTCAAAGGAGATCGCAGCCGGCAGAGCCACCGTCGATGCCGCCGCCACGATGCGCTCCTCGGCATAGGCTCCGAGCGTCGCAACGCAGGCGACGCGGTCGCCCGGCTTGAACTCGGTGACATCGGGGCCGACGGCAAGGACGTCACCGGCCGACTCGTTGCCCAGCACGAAGGGCAGCTTGGGGGCCGCGTAAAGGCCCGATCGAAAATAGGTATCGATGAAGTTGAGGYCGATCGCGCGGTTCCTCACCAGCAGCTCGCCTGGCCCGGGCGCCGGCAACGCAACGTCCTCGTATTTCAGAACCTCGGGTCCGCCGGTCTGGTGAACGCGTATCGCCTTGACCATTGACATTGCTCCATCACGTGAAGGCCGGACCATAGGGACTTGCATCGCATCAACGCAACGGCCGGACTGCTGGGCGGGTCGGCGCCCAACGCCGGGTCGGCAGATGATGGTGCGGGATCGGGGCGCGGCATGAACGCTTCCGTCCTTCGTCAGGGCCCATTTCACGCAGTCTCTGTGCGGGGCTGCGACGCAGCGCGGACTGGCCAGACGCCTTCGGGTCGGCTAGCCAAATGCCATGACTTCGCGTGCTACGCTCCCGCATTCTGATCAGGCCGAGATCGCCATCATTGGCGCCGGCGCCGTTGGGCTGGCCGCCGCGCTCGCTTGTGCGGCAGATGGCTGGCAGGTCACCGTATTCGGCCGCCCGGTCGCCCCGCGAGACGGTCGCACCGTGGCGCTGCTCGACGGCTCCTGGCGGATGCTCGCCGAGCTCGGCCTGCTCCCGGCCCTCGACGGCAAGGCTGCTCCGCTCGCGGTGATGCGCCTTGTCGATGACACCGGCAGCCTGTTCCGGCAGCCACCGGTCGAGTTCTACGCGTCCGAACTCGGGCTCGACGCTTTCGGCTGGAATGTCGAGAATGCCGATCTCGTTGCGGCGCTGGCCGAGCATGTCCAGGCCAACCCGAACATCCGGAGCGTGCCCCATATGGTTTCGGCGATCGAAGCCCAAGATGATGCGGTCAGGATCTCCGGAGCCGAGTTCGAGCCCTTCTGCGCCCGGCTGGTGATCGGCGCCGATGGTCGCCAATCCCGCGTGCGGGACGCTGCCGGTATCACCACCAGGGACTGGCGCTATCCGCAGATCGCCTTGACGGCGATCCTCGGCCATCGCCGCGACCATCGCGAGACCTCGACGGAATTCCACACGCGCAGCGGCCCCTGCACGCTAGTTCCCCTGCCCGGCCACCGCTCTTCGCTGGTCTGGATGCTCGAGCCGAGAGAGGCCGAGCGGATCGCCGCGCTGGACGATGCCACGTTCGCCCGCAGCGTCGAGAGGCAGACGCATTCCCTGCTCGGGGCCATGACCGTCGAGGGGGCGCGTGGGCGCGTTCCCATGGGCGGCCTCTCGGTAACACGTTTCGGGGCGAACCGGATGGCATTGATCGGGGAAGCGGCCCATGTCTTCCCGCCGATCGGCGCTCAGGGGCTCAATCTCGGTTTGCGCGACGTCGCAGCCCTGCGTCGCGTCCTGCATGACGCCGAAGACCCGGGCAGCGACGCGGTGATTGCCGCCTATGATTCGGCGCGGCAGACGGATGTACGGCTGCGTACCGGTGCGGTCGATGCGCTGAACCGGACCTTGCTGACCGACCTGCTCCCCGCCGACCTAATGCGTGGCGCCGGCCTGCTCGCGCTCTCGCAGATCGGGCCGTTGCGCCGGATCGTCATGCGCCAGGGCCTGGCTGGCGGCATGGCCAACTGAGCGGCCCGCGATCAGTCGCCCCTGTCGGGTTCTGTCTGCAGCAACTCCTGATCACCACCGCTCGACGGCACGCGCAGCAGTGCGGGCGCGTGCTCCCGGAAAACCGGGGCCAGTGGCAAGGGGGTCGAGACAAGGCGCCTGCCTCCCGGCTCCTCCGCCTGGTTGTCGAGCTGGCCGCGCGCAGTCAGGTGCGGGTCGGCCAGCGCCTCCTCGAGGCTGCGCACGACCGTGCAGCAGCAATCGCGCGGCTCGAGATAGCTCCGCCAGTACGACGCCGGTTCCGATGCGATGATGGAGGCGATCGCGGAGCGCGTCGCCTCCGGATTCATCCGATCATCGCTCAAGCCGGGATCGAGCGAGATCGCCTCGCAAAAGACCTCCCAGAATTTCTGCTCCAGGGCTCCAACCGCGAGAAACCAGCCATCGCCGGTGGCATAGAGCCCGTAGCGCGGGCTTCCCCCGGTCAGGAGCCCCTCGCCGCCTTCCGGCCAGTTTCCCGTCACCTGCCCTTGGGCAAGGCTGTACCAGGTGAAGGTCGGCATAGCGTCGCTCATCGCGATGTCGAGATGGCAGCCTCGACCGGTGCGCTCGCGCTGGCGCAGCGCCAGCAGAATGTTGAGCGCCGCCGGCATCGCCCCGCCTGCGATATCGGCAACGAGCGTCGGCGGCAGCGGCGGAGGCTCGCCACGCTTCAGCGATTGCCCGAGCAGCCCGCCGATCGCCTGGTAATTGATATCGTGCCCGGCATCCTGGGAGCGCGGCCCGGTCTGGCCATAGCCGCTGATCGAGCAATAGATCAGCCGGGGATTGATCATGTGGAGGGCTTCGAAACCGAGACCGAGCCGCTCCATCACGCCAGGGCGGAACTGTTCGATCAGGATGTCGGCGCGCTCGACCAGAGGGCGCAGCAATTCGGCGGAATCGGAGGATTTCAGGTCGATCTCGATGCTCTTCTTGCCGCGGTTGAGCGCAGCGAATGGAGCCGAGGTCTCGCCGAAGCGCGGTGGGAAGCGGCGGAGGTCCTCACCRCCCGGCCGCTCGATCCGGATGATCTCGGCACCCGCCTCGGCCAGAAACAGGCTCGCGAGCGGGCCCGGCAGCAAAGTCGAGAAATCCAGAACCAGAAGGTCGTCGAGCGGCAGCATCGCGATCCCGGGGATTGGACGGGCGCAGGGCAGCCGTCAGGGAAACAGGTCTGCCGCCATCCTGCCCGTCTTCACCAGCCACAGGAAGCCCGTCAGCGTCACCATCGAGACGATGGTGCCGACGAGGATGCAGGCCGAGGCGCGCTCGACGCCGACCTTGTACTGCGTCGAGATCACGAAGATGTTCAGGGCCGGCGGCAGCGCCGCCATGATCACCGCCGCATAGACCCAGGGGTCGGCGAAATTTCCGAGCGCCGAGAGCAGCACCCAGACCAGCAGCGGGTGGAGGACGAGCTTGACCGMGACCAGGGCCGGCACTTCCGCGGGCATCGACCTCATCGGCCGCAGCGCCACCGTGACGCCGAGCAGGAACAGCGCGCAGGGAGCCGCCGCCTGCGACAGCCAGAGCGTCATCTTGTCGAGCGCAGTCGGCAATTCGAGCTTGGTGTAGCTCGCGATCACGCCGGCCAGGGTCGCGAGATTGAAGGGGTGCGTCACCACCTTCCAGAGCACCTCGCCGGCTGTCGCGAGAAAGCCCTTCTTCTCGACGCCGGCCAGGGCCATCAGGAAGGGCACCAGCGAGAACAGCAGAATATTGTCGAAGACAAAGATCAGCGCCACCGGCGCGCTCGCGACCGGCCCGAGCGCGGCCAGGATCAACGGTGGGCCCATATAGCCGATATTCGAGTAGGAGCCGGCGACCGCCTGCATCACCGCCTGGGGCATATGCCCGTGCGTGGATTTCAAGCCGATGAGGAAGGAGAGCGAGAAGACGCAGAAGGTGGCGAGCGTCGTGGCGCCGACAAAGCCCCAGTTCGAGAGCTCGCTCAGCGGCTTGTCGGCAATCAGGCGGTAGAACAGCGCCGGGAGGGCGATGTAGATCAGGAAGTACTGCATCCACGCCAGCCCCTCTTCCGGGAGCCGCTTGTAGCGCCCGACAGCGAAGCCAAGGACGATCAGGCCGAAGAACGGCGCGACCAGATTGAACAGGCTGGCAAGTTCGGCCATACGCGCTGGAACCTCGGGCGGGTGCACCTCCCGGGTAACAGGCAGGCGCATCGCGGCGGTGTAGCGGGTCGAGGGCCAACGGCAAAGCCGCGCAGCGCATCGCTCGCAGCCCGGCAATGCAACAGGCATGAATGCCTAGGAATATTGTCTGACGCGCGCGCTGGAATTTCATCCTAGGCTATCATTCTCAGTTCGACGCCCGGCGCGCTGCGAAAGCCCAATGGACGGGCGCTGCATGGTCCGGCACATTCGCTGCAACGCACCATGGAGCCCACCATGCCAACCAAGACGCCGCGCCAGTTCTTCCGCCCGCTCGCCATCGGCGCGCCGGAGCCCTTGCGGGAGCTGCCGCTGAAACTGGAGCGCATGATCCATTTCGTGCCGCCACATCTTGAAAAGATCCGCGCCAAGGTCGGGGAACTCGCCGGTCAGGTCGATATCGTGCTCGGCAATCTCGAGGATGCGATCCCGGTCGACGCCAAGACGGCTGCGCGCGACGGATTCATCATGATGGCCAAGTCCGTCGATTTCGGCGCGACCGGCCTATGGACGCGGGTCAACGCCCTGAACTCGCCCTGGTTTCTCGATGATATCAGCACGATCATGTCCGAGGTCGGCGGCAAGCTCGATGTCGTAATGGTGCCAAAGGTCGAGGGGCCCTGGGACATCCATTATGTCGATCAGCTGCTCGCCCAGTTCGAAGCGCGGCATCAGCTCCGCAAGCCGATCCTGATCCATGCCATTCTTGAAACAGCCGAAGGCGTGAAGAATGTCGAGGCCATCGCCACGGCCTCCCCCCGCATGCACGGCATGAGCCTTGGCCCAGCCGATCTGGCCGCTTCGCGCGCCATGAAGACGACGCGCGTCGGCGGCGGGCACCCCGAGTACAAGGTGATCGCCGACCCCTCCCCCGAAGGCGGCGCTCGCGCCGTCGCTCAGCAGGATCTCTGGCATTATACGCTGGCGAAGATGGTCGACGCCTGCGCGTCGGCCGGGTTGAAGCCCTTTTACGGCCCTTTCGGCGACTTCTCGGATGCAGCCGCCTGCGAAGCCCAGTTCCGCAACGCCTTCCTGCTCGGTTGCGCCGGCGCCTGGACCTTGCATCCCTCGCAGATCGAGATCGCCAAGCGCGTCTTCAGCCCGGATCCCGGAGAGGTCGCGTTCGCCCGACGCATCCTGGAAGCCATGCCCGACGGCTCGGGCGCGGTCATGATCGACGGCAAGATGCAGGACGACGCCACCTGGAAACAGGCCAAGGTCATCGTCGATCTGGCCCACCAGGTTGCCGCTCGCGATCCGGCTCTCGCCGAGCGCTATGGATTGCCGCCGAACTAGCGACTTTCAGCCGTTGATCTTGACCTATTTGCGACGCAATCCTACCGCATGCGCGAGATGGCGACGTTAGCCGGCAGTATGAGAGCCTGCCGGCTTGAGGACGGATCAAGGCGAGACATGGAAGCGCGTTCAGCGAAATTCCGGATCGGGCAGGTGGTGAAACACCGTGTCTATCCGTTCCGAGGGGTGATTTTCGACGTCGACCCCACCTTCTCCAATACGGAGGAATGGTGGCTGGCGATCCCGGAGAACCTGCGCCCGTCGAAGGACCAACCATTCTACCATCTCTTCGGGCCGGCCCCGAGGGGCCGGCCTTTTCTGTTTGTGCGAACGGCAACCCGATCAGGGCTTGGGAGCAGCCGGAGCGCCGGGAGCGGGAGCCGCGCCGGGAGCCGCCGGAGCGCCCGGAGCCGCATTGGCTCCGCCGCCGCCAAGACGCTGGCGCAGCTCTTCCTGGCGCTTGGACAATTCGTCCTGCAGTTGCTTCTGCTGTTCTTCCAGCACCTTCGGGTCGATCGGGGCGCCATCGAAGCCCTTGCCGAAATCGGCAAGCGGAATCGAGAAGGTCACCTCGCGGCCGGTCTGATTCTGCACGCTGATATTGAGCGTATTGCCCTTCTTCATCGCGTTGATGACATCGTCCTTCACCTGCGCCTCGGCGAAGCAGCCGTTCGGGAAGCAGATGGCGTAACGGCCGGGCACCGGCTGCGCCGCGTCTACGCCGAAGCGGACACCAGGCTGCAGCATCAGGCCGAGCGGCATCAGGAAGCGCACAATCCGGGTCGCGTCGCCCTTGACGTCATAGACGGCAACCGCAAGCACCGGCTGGCCCTGATCCGAGACGAAATCGCGCGTCGTGTAGCAGATTTCCTTGTTGGCGGCCTGATCCTTGCCGCAAACCTTGGTCYAGCTGGTCTGAGACGGCTCCGGCTTGACCTGAACGACGGTGGGACCACCCTGCTGAGCTTGTCCGGCCGGCGGCTGCGCGGGCTGCTGCTGAGCCGGTGGCTGGGCCGGGCGCTGGGCGGGACGCTGCTGCTGAGCGAAGGCGGCGACCGGGCTGAGGCCGATCACGGCGCTCATGGCCAGGCCGAACGCTCGGGCGGACAGGCGCTGAGACGGGCTGAACGAAGCGGTCATATGGTTTTCCTTACCAGGCGAATCTCGAAACACGACTTCGCAAGCCGCGCGCATCATTGTCGACGGGCTCAATCGCTTACGCGCGCCAGCCCCTGGAAGGCCGTGCACATCGGTTGCGATTGCGGCGTTTGAATGACACCTCGCGCTGCGTTTAGCGAGTTCTGCTGCAGGTTTCCAGTCTGAACAGCTTACGTGACGGCCGGCAAGCCGTGTTATTCTTGCCGCTGGGAATCAGGTCAGGCAATGGGTTCATATCTTGCGCCGGCTGCAGCGATTGGCGTTGCGGTACGGCATATCTTCGCAATTCTTGCCGCCGTTCTGGCGGCGGGCGCGGTTGCGCGCGCCGAATCGCCATCGGTCGATCATGCCATCGCCATGCATGGCGAGCCCGCCCTGGCGAAGGGCTTTGCGCATTTGCCCTATGCCGATCCGGCCGCTCCCAAGGGGGGGCGAATCATTTTTGGCCTGCAGGGCACCTTCGACAGCCTGAATCCGCTCGTGGTGCTCGGCGTCGCCCCGGACGCCGTGCCCCGCTATGTGCAGCAGAGCTTGCTCTTCCGCTCGGCTGACGAGCCCTTCACGTCCTATGGCCTGCTGGCGAGCAAGATCGAGCTCAATGACGACCGCACGCGGCTCGCCTTCGAGATCGATCCGCGGGCCACCTTTTCGGATGGCCAGCCAGTCACTGCCGAAGATGTGCGCTTCACCTTCGACATGCTGAGGACCAAGGGCAAGCCGTTCCACCGCTCCAGTCTCGGGCGCGTGACCAAGGTCGCAGTGCCCACGCTGCGCCGGATCGAGTTCGAGCTCGGCGACGGCTCCAATCGCGAATTGCCGCTGGTGATCGGCGCCATGCCGATCTTCGCCAAGCACGCGACCAATGCGGAAACCTTCGCAGAGACCAGCTTCAAGCCCGCTCTCGGCTCCGGTCCCTATCTCGTGAGTGACGTGAAGCCGGGCGAGGCACTGACCTTGAAGCGCCGCAGCGGCTTCTGGGCCGAGGATCATCCGCTGACCCGCGGTCTCTTCAATGCCGACGAGATCCGCTACGATTTCTATCGAGACGCCAATACGCTCTTCGAAGCGTTCAAGGCCGGCCTCTACGATATCCGTCTCGAAGGGGACCCGACACGCTGGATGACGGGCTATGATGTTCCCGCCGTGCGCGATGGCCGCATCGTCCGGGAGGCGCTGCGCTTCGAGGCGCCGAAGGGCATGACGGGCTTCGTCTTCAACACGCGCCGCACGGTCTTCGCCGATGTCAGGGTGCGCGAGGCGCTCGGCATCCTGTTCGACTTCGAATGGGCCAACCGCAATCTGTTCCATGGCGTCTATCGACGGGCCGGCAGCTTCTTCGCGGATTCGGAGCTCTCCGCGCTCGGAGTGGCGGCGGATGCGCGCGAGAAGGCACTGCTCGCAGGCTTCCCCGGGGCCGTCCGGGAGGACGTTCTCGCGGGAACCTGGATGCCCTCGGCGACCGACGGTTCCGGCCGTGACCGCGATCAGGCGCGCAAGGCGCTCGATCTGCTGCAGAGCGCTGGTTACGCACTTCAGGACGGCGTGCTGCGCCAGAGCAAGAACGGCGAGGCGCTGAGCTTCGAGATCACCGTCACCAGCCGGCCGCAGGAGCGGCTTGCGCTGAACTATGCGAAGTCGCTGACCAGGCTCGGCATCGCCGTCACGGTCAGGTTGATCGACGACGTGCAGTATTGGCGCCGCCTTTCCACCTTCGATTTCGACATGATCCAGTGGACATGGCCGGCCTCGGCCTCTCCCGGCAACGAGCAGGTCGGGCGCTGGGATTCGAGCAATGCCGAGCGCAAGGGCTCGTTGAACTATGCAGGCGTGAAATCGCCGGCCGTCGACGCGGTATTGAAAACGCTGCTCTCCGCCCGCGAACGCGCCGATTTCGTTGCCTCGGTGCGCACGCTCGACCGGCTGCTGATCTCCGGGTTCTATGTCGTGCCGCTCTATTATTTGCCCGAGACCTGGCTCGCTCGTTCACGCGATGTCGTGCTGCCGGCCCGCAGGCCGGCCTATTTCCTGTCCACCGARGTTCTGGCCCGCGTCCCGGCGCCGCCCGCTCCGGCGAACTGAAGGATCGTCGATGCGGGCTGACTACGACGACGCTGCTGCCCTGCTAGACGGCCTCGATCTCGATACTTTGCTGAAGGCCCTGGTGCGCAGCCGCGGCTACGAGGCGGCGCTGCGCGATCCCCCCGGACGCCGCAGCTGGAGCGACGAGCAGCCGCGCTCCCTCAGTTTCGTGGACCTGGACGACCGGGTTTCGCGCCTCGCCGGGCTTCTGAGCACCAATCATGCCCAGCCCGGCGCGAGCGTCGCGATCCTTGCACCGCTGGGGCCCGAGGCACTGGTTTCCATTCTGGCCGCCTTGCGCTCCGGCCTCTCGCCGCTGATGTTGCCGCTGCACGCCAATGAGCTGGATCTGCTCCGGTTGATCGAGGCATCGGGGGCGGTGATGGCCCTCGGCGCCGGCCGCATCGGGCACGTTCGCCCATTGCTGATGCTGCGGACACTTGCCATGCGTGCCTTCGGAACGCGCTTCGTCGGCGGTTTCGGCCGTGACATTCCCGACGGCGTCGCTCCGCTCGATACCCTGATTGCGAATGGCGTGCGCCACCCCCTGCCGGAATCGACGGAACGCCCGGCCCTCCAGGTCGTCGACAGCAGGAGCTTTGCGGGACCGCAGGCCATCTCGGAACGCGCATTGCTGAGCAAGGCGCTGGAGATTTCGCGCCTGCTGAAACCGCTGGCCTCGTCACGGATCATCACCACGCTGGTCGGCGGGGACCTCGCCGCGCTCGCCTCCGGGCCCGGTATGGCGATCCTGACAGGTGTCGAGCTGCTGCCGCTTGGCCTGTTCAGCCTCGGCGACCTGCATGCCTGCCTCGAAGGAGGCAGAAAGGCACATCTGGTGCTTCCCGGCGCCATGGAGCCAGCCTTGGCACGTTCGAAACTGGCGAGCCACCCTGCCCTCGCCAGCCTGGTCTTCGTGCAACGGCCAGGCGAGACGCGCGCCTATCCGGCCATCGATCGCCCCGACCTCGCGATTGTCGATGTCGATGTACGCTCGGCGACCGAGGTCGATGTCAGCAGGCGTTAGGTCCCCGGACCCGGTATCGCATCGGGCCCGATGATCGAACCCTCTTTCCGGCCGATGCCTTAGCCCGCCGCGACCTCGTGCTCGCGGCCGAGCAGGCGGGCGAGCTGCTTCAGCCGCCCGGTGACCCGTTCGCTCGACAGCGCCTTGAGGTCTGCCGGGAAGCGCAGCACGAGCCGGCGGTCGACGCAGGTCAGCGAAATGCGGGTCAGGATATCGGGCATGCCCGCCGAAAGCAGATAGGCCACGCGGAACGTCGCCGCGAGCAGCAGCGCGCGTTCGAGCTGCCGGGGTGTCAGGAGGCGCCGCAGCTCGGATGCCACCGGCGTGTCGCTCTTGGCGCCGGCATAGCGATGGAACACGGCGAGCGCCAGGAAGGCGCGGCCGGGGTGATCCACGCCGTTGAAGGCGGCATGGGCAATGACATTGAGGCTCTGCTCGCCGCGATAGTCCGGATGGGCGCGCCAGCCGATATCCGAGAGCAGGCAGGCGACGTCCTGCAAGCGGCGGCTTGCCGCATCCTCATGCATGCCAGCGCTGGCGAAGAGCTTTGCGACCCAGGCAATCAGGTCGATCGCATGCCGCGGGTCGCGGGCCCTGAGCTGGTTGTAGTCCTGTGCCCCCTGAAGCAGCGGATCGATCCTGCGCTCCTCGTCGGGGAGCTGTTCGTGCAACAGTCCCTCGCGGACACCGTTGGCCGAAATCACAACAGACCTGGGACGGCCGCGCTTGATCAACTGGTCGAGCACCAGTGCGCCATAGGCCAGGAGCGGCCGGCGCGCCGAGGACACTGCTTCGATCGATTCCAGCACGGCGCTGTCGGCCCGCTCGACCAGCTTGGCGAATTCCGTCACGTCCCGCGCCGGCACGGTGTAGGCGTGCATCACGCTCAGCGGATAGACCGACTGGCGCTGATGCAACGTTGCGAGCGCACGCCAGGTGCCACCGACGGCGTAGAAATCGCGTCCGCGCATCGCGGCGAGCTGCGGCAGGTTGTCGAGTGCCTCGCGGACGATCTTCTCGGCGAGCTTGACCGAGCCTTTCGAGCGGTCGAGCAGCGCCAGCACGCCAATCGGCAGGCTGGCCCCCTCGCCCACCCGGTCGTTGTCGACGGCGGCAAGCTCAAGCGAGCCGCCGCCAAGGTCGCCGACGACGCCACGCGGTGCGTCAAAGCCCGAGATCACGCCGAGAGCCGACAAATAGGCTTCACGCCCCCCGGAGATCAGCTCGATCGGCTGGCCGATCGCCCGCTCGGCAAGCGCAATGAACGCAGGTCCATTGGCGGCGTCGCGTGCCGCAGCCGTCGCGATGACCCGGATATCGCGGACATGCATCGCCTCGCAGAGAATGCGGAAGCGCACGAGCGCGCCAAGCGCCTTCTCGATGGCGTCATCGGCAAGCCGCCCGGTTGTCGCGACCTGACGGCCGAGGCCGGCCATCTCCTTCTCGTTGAAGACCTGCGCCGGCGAACGCGACAGCATCTCGTAGACGACGAGACGCACCGAGTTCGAGCCGATATCGACGATGGCGAGCGTCTCGCCGAGGCTCAGCCGCCCCGGGATCAACGCCGGGTCAAGCCTTTCTGCCGGTCCGGCGCGCAAGGCTGCGGGGGCTTGAATTGGAGAGCGATTTTCCACGTCCGGACAAACTCGGATTGGTCATGAAATATTTGTGGGCGTTGAACGACTCGTCGCTCGGCGGCGGGACAATGCGTCTTGAGCCACCATCGGGCAAGATGGTCCAGCTTTGCTCGTTGTCGAGGAAATTCGCCAGCATGATCTGCTCCAGCAATTGCTGGTGCACCGTCGGATTCTGGATCGGGGTTAATGCCTCGACGCGCCGATCGAGATTCCGCGGCATCAGATCGGCCGAGGAAATATAGAGCTTGGCCTTGGCCGAGGGCAGGCCGAAGCCGGCGCCGAAGGCATAGATCCGGGTGTGCTCGAGGAAGCGTCCGACAATCGACTTGACCCGGATGTTCTCCGACAGCCCCGGAATTCCGGGTCTCAGGCAGCAGATGCCGCGCACGACGAAGTCGATCTCCACACCGGCCTGGCTCGCATCATAGAGCGCGTCGATGATCTCGGGGTCGACCAGCGAGTTGCACTTGCCCCAGATCGCACCCTTGCGGCCTGCCTTCACATGGGCAATCTCCTCGGCGATGTCGGACAGCAGGCGCTGTTTCAGCCCCACCGGTGAGACGGACATCTGCTCCAGCTCGGCCGGCTCCGCATAGCCGGTGATGAAGTTGAAGACGCGCGCGACGTCCTGCCCCATCACCGGATCGGCGGTGAAGAAGGAGACGTCGGTGTAGATGCGCGCCGTGATCGGGTGATAATTGCCGGTCGCGATATGGCAGTAGCTGACGAGTTGGCCGGCCTCGCGCCGCACCACCATCGAGAGCTTGGCGTGGGTCTTCAGCTCGATGAAGCCATAGACGACCTGCACGCCCGCGCGCTCCAGATCCTTGGCCCAGCGAATATTCGCCTCCTCGTCGAAGCGCGCCTTGAGCTCGACCAGGGCCGTCACCGACTTGCCCGCCTCGGCAGCCTCGGCCAGCGCCCTGACGATCGGCGAGTTCGATGAGGTGCGGTAGAGCGTCTGCTTGATGGCGACGACGTTGGGGTCATGCGCCGCCTGCTGCAGGAACTGCACGACGACGTCGAAGCTTTCATAGGGGTGGTGGACGAGCAGGTCCTTCTGGCGGATCGCGGCGAAGCAATCGCCGCCATGCTCGCGAATGCGCTCGGGGAAGCGGGCGTTGTACGGCTTGAACTTGAGGTCCGGCCGGTCGACGCCGACCAGCTGCGAGAGCTCGTTCAGCCCGATCATACCATCGACCTGGACGATCTCGTCGGGATCGACCTTCAGTTCGCGCACGATCAGCCGGTGCAGATGCGGCGGCATGCCGTCGCTGACCTCGAGACGGATGACGACGCCACGGCGGCGCTGCTTCAGCATCGTCTCGAAGACGCGGACCAGATCCTCGGCCTCCTCCTCGATATCGAGGTCGGAGTCGCGAATGACGCGAAACGAGCCGGTTCCCTTGACGTCGTAGCCAGGGAAGAGCTTGCCGATGAAGAGCGAGACGGTGTCTTCCAGCGTGATGAAGCGGTGCACGCCGTCGCGTGCCAGATYGGGCAGCTCGATGAAGCGGTCGATCTTCCCGGGAACCCGGATCAGCGCGTCGAGCTGCCGGCCATCGCTGATCCGCTCCAGCGCCAGCGCCAGCGTGAAGCCAAGGTTGGGGATGAAGGGAAAGGGATGCGCCGGGTCGATCGCCAATGGCGTCAGCACGGGGAAGACGAGATGGAGGAAGTGGTCCTCGAGCCAGGTGCGGTGCTGCGCACCGATGTCCTTCGGCCCCAGCAGCACGATCCGATTATCGTCCAGCTCGCGCTTGAGTTCGACCCAGCGCGCCTGCTGGTCGGCGGTAAGATCGGCCGTCGCCTTGGCGATTTCGATCAGCTGCTCGGCCGGGGTCAATCCATCCTGGCTGGGCGTGACGACACCCGCCTTGAGCTGCTCGCGCAGGCCCGAGACGCGGACCATGAAGAACTCGTCGAGATTATTGGCAGAGATCGAGAGGAAGCGGAGCTGCTCCAGCAGAGGATGGTTGCGGTTCGACGCCTCCTCCATCACCCGACGGTTGAACTGCAGCCAGGACAGCTCGCGATTGACGAAGCGGGCCGGCGAATGGCGCAGACCGATGGGACCGACCTGAGGCGCGATGTCCGCGGCCTTCACGTTTGTCGGTTCGATATTCATGAGTTTCGCCCTCGTCTCGAACGCAAGCCGGGCCGAGATCGCCCGCCTGTCAAACTTGAAGCCATCCTAGCGTGACGCTTCGATGACGGGCGAGTGCTATTCCTGCGTTGCCTCGAACCAATTGCCTTCCCACGTGGTTTCCTTGCCATGCTGCGGCGAGTGGCCTACTTGCGCGGCGCCGGCTCGTCCTGTTTGGTGCCGCTGGACATGCGGCCCGTGCCGCACCGAAGCGGCGAATCCGCGCGAACCCCACAGAGAGCATTCTTGAGCGACAGCACTGCCCCTCATGATGATGGCGACATCGTCTACCCATCCGCCGTTCCCTTCGTGCTGGCGCATCTCGCCTGTTTCGGGGCGCTCTGGAGCGGTGTGACCTGGACCTCGGTCTGGCTCGCGATCGGGCTGTACTGGTTGCGGATGTTCGCGATCACCGGTGGCTATCACCGCTATTTCTCACATCGCTCCTACAAGACCAGCCGCTTCGGGCAGTTCCTGCTCGCGCTGCTGGCCCAATCGACGGCGCAGAAGAGCGTGCTCTGGTGGGCCTCCAAGCACCGTCACCATCATCGCTATGCCGATACCGAGCATGACGTGCATTCGCCGGTCATGACATCCTTCGCCTATTCGCATGTCGGCTGGATCTTCAGCCGCGATCACAGCACCTTCGACGATTCAACGATTCAGGACCTGACGAAGTTCCCCGAATTGCGCCTTTTGCACCGTTTCGAGCTGGCGCCCGCGATCCTGCTTGCCGGCCTCTGCTTCGCGATCGGCGGCTGGGCCGGCCTGATCGTTGGCTTCTTCTGGTCGACGGTTGCGGTCTATCACGCGACATTCTGCATCAACTCGCTCGCGCATGTGCATGGCGACAAGGACTATGTGACCGGCGACGAGAGCCGCAACAACTGGTGGCTGGCGATCATCACCATGGGCGAAGGCTGGCACAACAACCACCACGCCTATCAGTACAGCGTGCGTCAGGGCTTCCGCTGGTGGCAGTGGGACCCGACCTATTACGTGATCCTCGGTCTCTCGAAGATCGGCGCGGTCTGGGACCTGAAGGCGCCGCCGCAGGCCGTCGTCGATCGTTCGCAGGCCCTGCCGCCGCGCGTCATCGAACGCTCTGCCGAGCGGCTTGCGGCTTCGGTGCCGCTGGACCGCGTCGTCAGCGCCTTCCGGGAAGCCTATGCGGCGAGCCCTGCCCTGTCGGAGCTGCATCTGCCGACGATGACGCTCGCCGATTTGCGCGAAGCGCTCGCCGAACTGCAGCAACGTGCGGGTGACCGGCTGGCCGAAATGCAGCAGCAGGCCCAGGACGCCGTTGCGCAATGGCATCTGCCGGTCCTGCCGAGCCGCGAGGAGCTCAGCGAGAAGGCGGCCGCGATGTTCGTGCGGACGCCCTCGCTCGACGCGATCGCAGCCCGTGCGCATGAACTTCTGATCGAGGCCATGCATGCACGCCTCGTTGGGCCGTCGGCCAAGTCGGCTTCGGAAGGCGCGGCCTGAACGTTCGATTCAGGACGCGTCCGCAGCCCGGACATAGACGAACGCCTCGGTCCCGGATCTGAGCCACACCGCAATCCGGCGCTAATCCGAGACCTCGTAGGAATCGGCCGCGGCGAGCTCCGCGGCTGTGATGTTGAAGACGGTTCCGGCCACTTCGTCGGCAGGATTGCCGGACCGGGTCACGATCGGATGATGCGTCTCGCGGCTGGTGGCGATCACCTCCGGATCGGTGATCTCGACCATTGTGCGGGCGAAGCCGACAAGGGCGTCGTCACGGCCTTCGAGCTCTCGGCCGAATGTGGCGAGCTGGACGTTCCTCTGGCGCAATGTGCCGTAGGAAAACAGCCGGATCTCACGTCCGTCGGCCATACCGCTCTCCTTCCAACCTGCCTGGCTGCGCTGCCTGTTCAGTTCGCATCATCCGGAAAGAGGTCCGCCAGGACCTCGCCGGCCAGGGCGCGCGTGACGCGCCGCCCGCGTTCCAGCGAAAGCCTGTCGAGCGCGTCGACCAGTGCACGCGCCGCGGCAAACGAGCGCTCCATCCGCAGCGTCAGCGCTTCGATGATGCCGGCATCGACGATGAGCTGCCGGTCGATGAAGAGCTTGACCAGCAGCGCCCGCAGCAGCGCATCGTCCGGCGGCGCGATCGTCGCATGGGGCGCCAGCCGCAGGCGCGACAACAGGTCGGGAATACGTACGCCCCATTGATCGGGAGCTGCGCGTGCGGTCAGCAGCAGCGAGCCGCGCTTCGCCTTGATCGCGTTCAAGAGGTGGAACAGGGCGGCTTCGTCGCGAGGCCCTCTGTCGCAATCCTCGACGACGAGCGCCCCTCCGGAGATCAGGTGCGGCACGTTCTCCTCGGTCACCTCGGAGACGGGCATGACCCAGGCATGGGCCGCCTTGGCCCAGATCGCCGCGAGATGGGTCTTTCCCGCCCCTTCCGGGCCAACCAGGCGCAGCCAGGCCTCGGGCCAGTGCGGCCAGGCCTCGATCATCCCATAGGCGGCTTCGTTGGACGGGCCGATCAGGAAATCCTCGACGCCGTGGCGGCTGTCGACGGGCAGGTCGAAGGCGAGCTGACGCGGGCGGCTTGTATGGTCAGACATCGGCTCCGAGACGCTTGCGGGCTTCGGCGGACTTCGAAACATCGCCGCCATGATAGATGTTGCTCGCCAGATACTGCCGAAGCGCGAAACGGCTCAAGACCCCGATGACTGCCGCCAAGGGAACCGCAAGCAGGAGCCCGACGAAGCCGAAGAGAGAGCCGAAGGCAAGCAGCGCGAACATCAGCCAGACCGGATGCACGCCGATCGAGTCGCCGACGAGCTTCGGCTGCAGGATGTTGCCTTCGATGAACTGACCGGCGGCAAAGACGCCGAGCGTCACCAACGGCCAAGTCCACTCCGGCCAGAACTGCACGATCGCGACGCCGACCGACAGCACGAGGCCCGTCAGCGAGCCGACATAGGGGATGAAGGAGAGGAAGCCGCTGATGATGCCGATGAGCGCGCCGAAGTTGACGCCGACGATGCTCAATCCGACGGCATAGAAGGTCCCGAGCAGGATGCAGAGCAGCGCCTGGCCGCGCAGGAAGCCGGCGATCGCCTTATCCATCTCGCTCAGCAGGCCGCGGATGGTGTCGCGATGGTCGAGCGGCAACCAGCTGTCGACGGTCGCGCACATGCGGTCCCAGTCGACCAGCAGATAGAAGGCGATGACGGGGGTCAGAACCAGCAGCGAGAACACGCCGATGATCGCGGTCCCCCCGGACCAGAGCGATTGCAGGACACTGCCGACCCATTTGGTTGCTTCGCCGACGAGATTTCCGAGTGAATTCTGGGCATCCTGGGCAAGCTTGCCACCACCCAGCTTCTCGAGGAGCGGCGCCCCCCGCTCCAGGATCAGCGTTTGCAGCTTGGCAGCGACCTCGGGCATCCGCGCAACGAAGCCGGCGAGCTGCTGGCCGAGCAAGGGCATGAGCAGCACGAGCGACAGCACGAAGATCAGAAGGAAGACGATCAGGATGACAATCGTCGCGGCCAGACGGCTCATTCCGAGCCGCTCGAGCCGATCCGCAAGGGGGTCGAGCAGATAGGCCAGCGCCAGCGCCGCGATGAATGGCAGCAGCACGTCGCGCAGCAAGACCAGGCACAGCACGAAGACTGCGAGCGAGATCAGCCAGAAACCGATTTGGCGTTGCAACGACATGAACAGGCAGTCCCCGGCGGATTCCGCGATGCGAGATCATCGACCGCGTCCACGAAGATGGGTGAACACGAAGCAAGTTCCAAGCCGCAGCACTGAAACGGACGCAATCGCGCCCGCTCGCCGCAGGTCAGGCCGCCATATGGCGCAGCCAGAACGCGAGATAGGCCGCCATTGATCCCAGCGTCAATACGGCGACCAGGAGCTGGCCGACATCGATCGCCGGCCCGGGATCGACCCCGAAGGCCTTGCTCCCGAGCATCAGCGCGGCGAAAATGAGCTGTGCGGCCGTGTTGAGCTTGCTGACCACGAAAGGAGCGATCTCGACGGGTTTTTCCATCACCCAGGACAGGATCACGGCGGAGACGATCATCAGGTCGCGCGAGACCACCAGGACGACCAGCCAGACCGGGATAGCCCCGACCAGCGCAAGCGTGATGTAGATCGAGACGATCAACGCCTTGTCCGCGACGGGGTCGAGATAGGCGCCGAGCTCGCTGGTCATGCCGAAGCGCTTGGCGATGAATCCATCGACCGCGTCCGAGACGCCGGCCGCCACGAAGAGGATGAAGGCCGTCTCCCAGCGTCCATTGGTGATCATCACCACGACGAGCGGCACCAGAAACAGCCGGCCGATGGTGATGAGGTTGGGAAGGGTCATGCTCTTCCGGATTCGCAGCGCTGTCCTGTGCGACGCTAGAGCCCGAAACGGTGCACCGGCAAGGCCGAATCCGTCATAGCGGCTTGCAAGGCGCGGCTGGCTTGCCTATCGCTCGCGCGAACGGAATGGAAGCCGAGGACCATGAGCAAGCCAGGAGCGAACGGACTGACCTATGCGCAGGCGGGCGTCGACATCGATGCCGGCAACGCGATGGTCGATGCCATCAAGCCGCTGGTGCGTGCCACGCGCCGCCCCGGTGCCGATGCGGAGATCGGAGGCTTCGGCGGCCTCTTCGATCTGAAGGCTGCGGGCTTCAATGACCCGATCCTGGTCGCCGCCAATGACGGCGTCGGCACGAAGGTCAAGATCGCGATCGAAAGCGGGCGGCATTCGACGATCGGCATCGACCTCGTCGCGATGTGCGTCAACGACCTGATCGTGCAGGGCGCCGAGCCGCTGCTTTTCCTCGACTATTACGCTACCGGCAAGCTCGATCCGCAGGTCGGCGTCGAGATCGTGCGCGGCATCGCCGATGGCTGCCGGCAAGCCGGCTGCGCGCTGATCGGCGGCGAAACTGCCGAGATGCCCGGCATGTATGCCGAGAAGGATTATGACCTCGCGGGCTTCGCGGTCGGCGCCGCCGAGCGCGGGGCACTGCTGCCGCGTGCGGATCTCGTGCCCGGCGACGTGGTCTTCGGCCTGCCCTCCTCCGGCGTCCATTCCAACGGCTACTCGCTGGTCCGGCGCATTGTCGCTCTGTCGGGACAGAGCTGGGAGGCTCCCGCCCCCTTCGCACCTGAGACCAGCCTCGCCGAAGCGCTGCTCGTGCCGACACGCATCTATGTAAAGCCGCTGCTGGCCGCGCTGAAGGCGACGGCGGGCATCAAGGCGCTTGCCCACATCACCGGGGGCGGCTTCCCCGACAATATTCCGCGCGTGCTGCCCGAAGGGCTCGGCGTTGCGCTCGATCTTGCGGCCATTCCGGTTCCGCCGGTCTTCGGCTGGCTTGCCAAGGTCGGCGGTGTTGCCGAGCGCGAGATGCTTCGCACCTTCAATTGCGGCATCGGCATGATCGTCACCGCTGAAGCCGGCAAGGCCGGTGAGGTCGAGGCCGCCCTGAGGGACGCCGGCGAAGCGCCGGTGCGGCTTGGCGAAATCGTCCCGGTCGCGGCCGGCGAAGAGCCGGTGAGCTATCGCGGGACGCTCAGCCTGTGATTCAGCCGGCGCGTCGTCGCACCGCGATCCTGATCTCGGGGCGCGGTTCCAACATGGCCGCGCTGATCGAGGCGGCGCAGGCCGGCGACTATCCGGCCGAGATCGCTCTCGTGCTCTCGAACGTGCCCGAGGCCGGTGGCCTGGCCCGGGCTGCGGCTGCCGGGGTGCCCGTCGCAACCGTCGATCACCGCTCCTTCGGTCGGGATCGTGAGGCTTTCGAGCGCGCCATGGACGATGTCCTGCGCGTCAATCAGATCGAGCTCATCGCGCTCGCCGGCTTCATGCGCATCCTGACGCCCTGGTTCGTCAGGCGCTGGGAAGGACGGCTGCTCAATATCCACCCCTCGCTGCTTCCCCTGTTCAAGGGCACGCATACTCATCGCCAGGCTCTCGAAGCCGGGGTCAGGGAGCATGGCTGCAGCGTGCATTTCGTCGTGCCGGAGCTCGATGCCGGGCCGGTGATCGCACAGACCCGGGTTCCCGTGCTCGCCGGCGACGATGAGGATGCCCTGGCGCACCGCGTGCTCGGCGTCGAACACGCGCTCTATCAGCGGGCGCTGGCGGAGGTTGCCTCCGGCAGGGCCACGCTGGCGGGGGGCGAGGTCGTGCGCGGCTGATCGATCGGGCAGGATCGGGCCTGTGCCGCCTGTTCCTCTTCCTTCTCCCAGCGACGGAACAGATCGGCCCGTCTTGCCGGATAGCGCTCTTCGCGCGGGACGAGATCGGTGATGCGGTCCGTGCGAAAATGCCGGAAGGCCTGCCGCAGCTCGCACCAGGCGATGACGATCCGCACCCGCTCGTAGAATGTCATGCCGATCGGCCAGATCATCCGGTCGGTCTCCTGACCGGCCTCGTCGCGATACCGGATCGCGAGCTTGCGGCCCTGGCGGATCGCAGCCCTGATGCCGGCGGCATCGATCTGATCGACCGGCTGGTCGCAGCGATAGGCCGGCGCGAACAGGGCGCCATCGAGCAGGATCGGTCGTAGATGCGGCGGCAGGACGGCTGCGACCTTGCTGACGACGTCTTCCGCCGCGCGTGCCAGCACCGGGTCGGCACGCTCACCAAGCCAGCGCATGCCGACGAGAACCGCCTCGATCTCGTCCGGCGAGAGCATCAGCGGCGGCAGATCGAAGCCAGCGTCAAGCACATAGCCGATGCCGGCCTCGCCGCGCACCGGCACGCCCTGGCGCATCAATGCGCCGATATCGCGGTAGATCGTCCGCACCGAGACATCGAGTTCGGCGGCGAGGGTATCGGCCGTCACCGGCCTGCGACGTCGGCGCAGGCCCTGGATCAGATCGAGCAGACGTTCGGCACGTTGCATGACGAGGAATTCCCAAGCATCAGGTTGGGCAGGAGAATGCTCTAGCTCTGCTGACAAGAGTTGTCAGCAGTCTGTCAGCAGAAAACCAACGCCTTGCCTCTGCCAATGGGAGGATTTCGCATGATCACGCTACAGGTCTTCGGACCCGGGTTCGGCCTGCCGGACCCGAGCCCTTTCTGCATGAAGGCGGACATCCTCCTGCAGATGTCCGGCCTCCCGCATGAGCGCAAGATCGGCAATATGAGGCGGGCGCCCAAGGGCAAGCTGCCGCTGATCATCGACGCTGGCGAGATCGTCGCCGACAGCACCTTCATCAGACTGCATCTGGAGCGGAAATACGGCATCGACTTCGACAAGGGCCTGACGCCGGAACAGCGCGGCATCGCCTGGGCCGTCGAGAAGATGCTGGAGGATCATCTCTACTGGTTCGTGGTCAGCGAGCGCTGGGCCAATGACAGCAATTTCAACCGGGGGCCGCTTCAGTTCTTCAGAGTCGTGCCGGCGCCGTTGCGACCGCTGGTTGCCGCGATGGTCAAACGCCAGGTGCAGCGCACGCTCAAGGGCCAGGGCACCGGGCGCCACAGCCCGGTTGAACAGGCGGAACTCGCCCGGCATGCGCTGGGAGCCGCCGCCGCGATTCTGGGCGAGCGGCCCTATCTGATGGGCAGCGAGCCTTGCGGCGCGGACGCCACGCTTGGCGCCTTCCTGGCCTCGGGGCTGTGCACGCTCTTCGAGTCGCCGATACGCGGCCTGATCGAAAGCCACCCCAATCTCGTCGCCTATGCGGCGCGGATCGGGGCGCGCTATTTCGCCGACCGGAAGCTGATCAGCTCGGCCGCCTGAGCTTGCAGCGATCGATGAAATCGTAGCCCTTGGCGCGGGCGCTGTCGTTGAAATAGCCGGTTTCGCGGAAGGCCTGGATCTCGTCCTTGGTCATCGCGTTGACGGTGCCCTTGGCATAGCAGCTGCAAGGCGTGTGGACGGCTTCACGCGTCGTGCCGATCAGCTGCGACTGGGTGACCAGGCAGGCATCGAAGGCCCGAAGCTGGATCATGTAGGGCGTCAGGTTCTTGGCGGTCGGATCGGGCGGCGGCAAGGCGCTCGTGCCGCTCGCGGCCTGGGCCGAAACCGCAGCCATCATCAGGAACCCACCGGCCAGAACGACCGCACCTATCCGCCGCATCTTCATGATTCCGCAGTTCCTTCGAGACATGCCCATGCCGGGGCAAGCATCATCCATGCCTCGCCCGCGCGCGGCGGAATGGTCACAGCCCTCCGTAAAGGTCAAGTGGCCGATCAGTCACGCCTTCTTGATCCACACTTTGTTGTCGTGGAAGGCGGCCCCGCCGAAGGGAGCGACCGCATCGGCGCCGGTGATGGTGTTGATGCCGCGCCCATGCTTGTGCGCCGCATTCGGCCAGATCGATTCGGCAATGACGACGCCGCGCACCACGCCGGAGAAGAACTTCGCCGTCAGATGCACGCTGCCGCGCCGGTTGCCGATAACGACTTCGCCGCCATCGGAAATGCCGAGCCCTTCCGCGTCCTGCGGATGCATCATCAAGCTCGGTCCGCCCTCCTTCTTCTGCGAGCTTGGTGTCTCGGTGAAGGTCGAGTTGAGGAAGCTGCGGGCGGGGCTGGTCGCGAGGCGGAAGGGATGCGTCTCGTCCGTGTTCTCGATTACGCCCCAATGATCGGGAAGACCCGGCATCTGGCTGTAGGGGCCGACCGGGCCGTCATTGGCGTTGGGCACCTTCGGCCAGTCCGGCTTGAAGCGGAACTTGCCGTCGCGATAGCCGAAACCGTCGACGTAATGCGCGCGATCGAACCCCGGCTGGATGTCGTGGAAATCAGCCGCGATCAGCTCGTCCAGCGTGCCGCGGCCGGTCTCGCGCAGCGTCCAGTCGACGATCTCGCGCGGCGTCATCGCGAACCCGCGATGTTCGGCGCCCAGGCGCTCGGCAAGCGCACAGATCACCTCGTGGTTCGAGCGGCACTCGCCAGGCGGCTCGACGAGCTTGCCGCCCCACATGATGTGCTGATGCCCGCCGCCCTGGTAGAGGTCGTCATGCTCCATGAACTGCGTCGCCGGCAGCACGATGTCGGCCATGGCTGCGGTCTCGGTCATGAACTGCTMGTGCACGACCGTGAACAGGTCGTCGCGGGCAAAGCCCTGCTTGACCAGTTCCTGCTCGGGCGCAACCGAGACGGGATTGGTGTTCTGGATGAAGAGCGCCTTCACGGGCCCGCCCTGGCGCAAGGCCTCGGCGTCGCCAGTCAAAACCCTGCCGATCTGCGACTGGTCGAGCTGGCGGATGCGGGGATCCCGGACATCCAGCCCTTCGATCAGGCTCTTGCGCCACTGGTAGATGCCGCTGTTCGAATGAAAGGCGCCGCCGCCTTCGTACTGCCAGGCGCCTGTCACCGTCGGGACGCAGAGCGCCGCATGCATGTTCACCGCACCGTTGCGCTGGCGTGCGAAGCCATAGCCGAGGCGAAAGAAGCTGCGTTTGCGGGTGCCGACCAGGGTCGCGAATTCCTCGATCGCGGCGACGTCGAGTCCGGTGATCGCAGCCGCCCATTCCGGCGTGCGGCTGGCGAGATGCTCCTCGAGTTCGGCGGGCGCATCAGTGTAGCGCGCGAGATAGTCGCGGTCGGCATGGCCGTCGCGGAAGAGGACATGCATGACGGCGCAGGCGAGCGCGCCATCGGTACCCGGGCGCAGCACCAACGCGAGATCGGCCTGGGCCAGCGTCGGGTTGTGGTAGATGTCGATGGCGACGATCTTGGCGCCGCGCTCCTTCCGCGCCTYGATCGCGTGATGCATGACATTGACCTGGGTGTGCACGGCGTTCGTGCCCCAGATCACTACGCAGTCCGATTTCGCCATCTCGCGCGGATCGGGACCGGCGAGCCGGCCCGTGCCGGCGATGAACCCGGTCCAGGCCATCGTGGTGCAGATCGTCGAATACTGGCCGGAGTAGCGCTTGACGTTGCGCAGCCGGTTGATGCCGTCACGCATCACCAGCCCCATCGTGCCGGCATAGTAATAGGGCCAGACGGCGTCGGCGCCGTGCTCGGCCTCGATCGCGAGGAAGCGGCGTGCGGTTTCGTCCAGCGCCTCATCCCAGGAGATACGCTCGAACTGCCCGGAGCCCTTCGGTCCGGTGCGGCGCAAGGGGTGCAGCAGCCGGTCCGGATGATGGATGCGCTCGGAATACCGCGCCACCTTCGCGCAGATCACGCCGTCGGTGTAGCTCTGGCGCTTGCTGCCGCGCACCCGCCCGATGCTGCGCCCGTCGATCACCTCGACTTCCAGCGAACAGGCCGATGGGCAGTCATGCGGGCAGACTGACGGCAGATGCGTGATGCGGGGCAGTTCGGTCATGGATGATCCTTCAGCCCGCTACTGGTGACGCGCCGGGCTTTTGCGGTCAATGCCGGCGGCGTCAACCCGGGATTAACGATAACGCTTCAGATTGTCGGAACTTCCGCTTGCCAAGGCGCCGTTGCGCCGGAGTTCGATAATGCGTTGCGTTGCGTTTCTGACCGGCCTTGCGGCCAGTCTCTGCCTGTCGCCTGCCGGCTCAGCTCAAGCCCAGTCCAGCGATTACACCACCCTCACCTCCCCCGAATCCGTCCAGAACTGGCACCTGACCCTGGGAGGCGGCCTGCGCTACACGCCRGACTATTCCGGTTCGAACGACTATGTCTTCCGGCCGCGGGCGATCGTGAACCTGGCGCGTGGCACCAAGAGCACCTGGTGGTCATCGGAAGACGATGCGATCAGCATCGGATTCTTCTCCGGCAAGGCCTGGCGCGTCGGCTTCTCCGGCAACCTGCTCTGGGAGCGCAAGGCGAGCACCAACCCTGCGCTGATCGGCATGCCGGACGTCAAGTTCGGCGCCGAGCTCGGCGGTTTTGTCGAATTCTACCCGACCTCCTGGCTGCGCGGCCGCGTCGACCTGCGCCGCGGCGTGATCACGCATGACGCGCTTGTCGCCGAATTCAAGATCGACGCCTTCCAGAAGATCGGGGCCTGGACGATCGGCGCCGGCCCGCGCATGAGCGTCGTCGGGGCCGACTATGTCCGGACCTATTTCGGCGGCAATTACGCGGGCAGAGGCGGCCTGCTGCAGCGTTACAATGCTGGGATCAACTCGATCGGCGCGATCGCGCAGGTGACCTATAACTGGTCCGAGAAGCTGCAGACGACTGCCTATCTCGAATACAAGCACCTCGTCGGCGATGCGACCAGATCGCCGATCGTCAAGCCGTTCGGCTCACGGGATTCGCTGACTGTCGGCGTCTCCGCCAGCTACGCCTTCGATCTCGGCTTCAAATAGTTCCCCGAACGAAAACGGCGGAGCCACTGGCTCCGCCGTTCGAAGACGATCAGCAGTCGCGCCGCGTCAGCCGACGATCTCGTTGCCGGCGAAGAACTGCGCGATCTCGATGGCGGCGGTCTCCGGCGCATCCGAACCGTGAGCGGTGTTCTCACCAACCGACTCGGCGAAGAGCTTGCGGATCGTGCCCTCGGCGGCATTCGCCGGGTTGGTGGCGCCCATCACGTCGCGATAGGTGGCGATGGCGTTCTCGCCTTCCAGGACCTGAACGACGACCGGGCCGGACGTCATGAACTCGACCAGCTCGCCGAAGAAGGGCCGTTCCTTGTGGACGGCATAGAAGGTCTCGGCCTGGCCCTTGGTCATCTGAATGCGCTTCTGCGCGACGATGCGCAGGCCAGCCTTCTCGATCACCGCGTTGACCGCGCCGGTCAGGTTGCGCCGCGTCGCGTCGGGCTTGAGAATGGAAAAGGTACGCTGGACAGCCATCGTTGGTTCCTTAGGGACAATCTGGAGAATGCGGCGGCTTATAGCTGCCGCCTCCCCGCCCTACAAGGCTGCCCGGCCGGCTTCGTTTGCCTGTCCTGCTCCGTGTCGGTCCGGCGGGAGCCGTCCATCAAGCCCGACGCGTCTCCAGCTTGAAGCGAAAGCCGGCTCGGATATAGTTCATATCTGAACCATGCAGCCATAGCTGGTCGAAACGGGAGGATCGCATGCGCTTTCACAAGACCTCGGCCAGGGCCGCTCTGCTCGGATTCGCGACGCTGGCACTCGCCGGCACCGGCTCCGCCCTGGCACTGGATGTCAGCGGCACCTGGCTGCGCGATAGCGGGGCCTCGCGGGTGCGCTTTGCCAAATGCGGCGAGGCGATGTGCGGCACACTGGCCTGGCTGAAGGACACGAACGGCCCCGCCAAGGTCGGCCAGCGCATCTTCTACGACATGAAGCCGACCGGCGCCGGCAAATGGAGCGGCAGCGCCTTCAATCCGGAGGATGGCAAGACCTATTCCGGCACGATGTCCTTGTCCGGAGATGCGCTGACCACCTCGGGCTGCGTGCTCGGCGGTATCATCTGCCGCTCGGTGAAATGGACTCGGGCGAACTGACGCGACGAGCTTAGGGCGCTGTCCGGTCAACTGCGCCGTCAGCAACCGGCATCTGGGCCGCCAGCCCGGCGCGCGCCGAGCGTGGCGGGAGGGTGACGGTCAACCCAAGGTCGACCATCGCCAATGGATCAGCTCAGCGGGCCCGCTGCCCGAACAGAACGGCCTTCTCTTCCGGCGTGCTGATGCCGGCCGGATTGCGCAGTTCAGCGCCGATCGCGAGGCCGCGCTGCACGGCCGGGCGGGCCTGCATCGTTTCCAGCCAGCGCCCGACATTCGGGAACTGCCTGATGTCCTGCCCTTGCTTCTCCCAGCCTCTGGCCCAGCCGATGCAGGCCATGTCGGCAATCGAGTAAGCGCCGCAGATATAGTCGCGGCCCTCGAGACGGCGATTGAGCACGCCATAGAGCCGGTTGGCCTCGTTGGTGTAGCGATCGATGGCGTAAGGCAGCTTCTCGGGCGCGTAGATGCGGAAATGATGGGTCTGGCCGAGCATCGGCCCAAAACCGCCCATCTGCCAGAACAGCCATTCATCGACCGCGACGCGGCCACGCTCATCGGCAGGGTAGTATTGTCCGGTCTTGCGGCCGAGATATTGCAGGATCGCACCGGACTCGAAGACCGAGATCGGCTCTCCGCCGGGCCCATCATGATCGACGATCGCCGGCATGCGATTATTCGGCGAGATCTCCAGGAAGTCGGGCTTGAACTGATCGCCCTTGCCGATATTCACGGGGATGAGGTTGTAAGGGAGCCCGCACTCCTCGAGCATGATGGTGATTTTCCAGCCGTTGGGCGTCGGCCAGTAGTAGAGATCGATCGGCTTTGACGAACGTGCGAGCATCACAGCTTTCCTGTCGCGATTGAGCCGGGATCTGATGTAGGCCGCCCGGCAGGCCGTCGGTAGGGTTGCCGACCTGCTTGGCAAGCAGGTTGGTCATGTCCGGGCATGGTAAGCCGCCCGCGATCGGCCTGGACGGCTCTGCGGCCTTCAGACCGGCTTCTTGAAGCCTTCGTGGCTCTGGTCGAAGCCAAGATTGCGATAGAAGCGATGGGCGTCGGTGCGAGCCTTGTGCGAGGTCAGCTCGACCAGCCCCGCTCCCTTCTCCTTTGCGAAGGCGAGCCCGTGGGTCATCATCACTGCGCCGATCCCCATTCCCCGCGTTTCCGGCGCAACGTGGACACTCTCGAACTTCGCACGCTTGCGCCCTCGTGCGGCGAAACCCGGAATGAGCGTGACCTGGAAGGTGCCGACGACCTCTCCGGCGCGCTCGGCGACGAAAAGTGTGGTGTCGGGACTCGCCAGAACCTCGTCGAAGGCCCGCTCATAGTCCGGGTGCGCGGCTTCAGCTGCGGCGTCCTGTTCCGTCACTTCCTGTGTCGCGGAGCCAAGCACGATCAGGCTGGCGACACGCTGGACATCGTCGCGCCGGGCCTGGCGAATGGAAATCTCGGACGGATCGATCTTGCTCTTGCTCATGGCCAGGCCTCCGGACCGCTGGACAGCCCCGCGGTTGGCGCGGTGTTAGCAAAGCCCTTTCTGAAACGGAACTCGGCATGCCGGCCCATGCGGCACGCTGACGGGCTCCGCCGGCTGCCGTCACTCGGCAAACAGGCGCTTTGCCATCAGCAAGGTGTTGGGCGTGTCATCGCGGCCGTCGAAGCGGGCCGAGCGCTGCAGGAAGAAGCCCATCCGCTCGTAGAATGCGATCGCGGGCTCGTTCTGCAGCTCGACTTCCAGGCGCGCAACCGGCGCCAGGGGGAAATGGGCGAGCGTGACGTGCAGCAGGGTGCGGCCGATCCCGACGCCCTGATAGGTCGGCAGGACATAGAGCCGCGTCAGCAGCGCCGCCCGGTCGCGCTCGCGGCGGGCGGACGAGGTCGCAACGATCTGGTCATCGACCAGAGCAACGAGAAAGGCTTCGCCGTCGCGACCGAGCTGGGCGCTCAGATTCTCCAGCGAATGCCAGGCATTGGTGATCTCGGCGACACGCTGCCAGCCATAAATGCCGTCATAGGTCGCATGCCAGGTCTCGACCAACAGCGAGCGGACGGCCGGGAGATCGGCCGCAACCGCGTCGCGGATGATGAGCCTGTCTGGCGTCACTCGATACCCAGCTTCTTCTTCAGGATCTCGTTCAGCGCCTGCGGATTGGCCTTTCCGCCCGACGCCTTCATGGCCTGGCCGACGAACCAGCCAAGCATGGTCGGCTTCAGCTTGACCTGCTCGACCTTGTCGGGATTGCCGGCGATGATCTCGTCGACCGCCTTCTCGATCGCTCCAGTGTCGGTCACCTGCTTCATGCCGCGCGTCTCTACGATCTCGCGCGGATCGCCCCCTTCGGACCAGAGTATCTCGAACAGATCCTTGGCGATCTTGCCCGAAATGACGCTCTCGCCAAGCAGATCGACGAGGCCGCCGAGCTGGGCGGCAGAGACCGGCGAGGCGGTCACATCCTTGCCTTCCTTGTTCAGGCGGCCGAACAACTCGTTGATCACCCAGTTGGCGGCGGCCTTGCCGTCGCGGCCCTTGGCGACAGCCTCGAAGTAATCCGCTTGCTCGCGCTCGGCGACGAGCACGGAGGCATCATAGGGCGTCAGGCCGTATTCGGCGATGAAGCGCGCCTTCTTGGCGTCGGGCAGTTCCGGCAGCGCTGCCTTCAGATGTTCGACGAAGGCATCGTCGAATTCGAGCGGCAGCAGGTCCGGGTCCGGGAAATAGCGATAATCATGCGCCTCCTCCTTGGAACGCATCGAACGGGTCTCGCCCTTGCCGGGATCATAGAGCCGCGTTTCCTGGTCGATCTTGCCGCCATCCTCGAGGATGCCGACCTGGCGGCGCGCCTCGACATCGACCGCCTGGCCGATGAAGCGGATCGAGTTGACGTTCTTGATCTCGCAGCGCGTGCCGAGGGGCTCGCCGGGGCGGCGCACCGAGACGTTGACGTCAGCGCGCAGGTTGCCCTTCTCCATGTCACCATCGCAGGTGCCGAGATAGCGCAGGATGGTGCGCAGCTTGGTGACAAAGGCCTTGGCCTCGTCGGCCGAGCGCAGGTCGGGGCGCGAGACGATCTCCATCAGCGCGACGCCGGAGCGGTTGAGATCGACGAAGCTCATCGTCGGATGCTGATCATGGATCGACTTGCCGGCATCCTGCTCCAGATGGAGGCGCTCGATGCCGACGCTGATCTGCTCGGTCGGCGAGAGATCGACGACGATCTCACCTTCGCCGACGATCGGGCTCTTGTACTGGCTGATCTGGTAGCCCTGCGGCAGGTCGGGATAAAAATAGTTCTTGCGATCGAACACGGACCGGTTGTTGATGCGCGCGTTCAACCCTAGGCCGGTACGAACTGCCTGACKCACGCATTCGGCATTGATCACCGGCAGCATGCCGGGCATGGCCGCGTCGACTAGGCTGACATGCTCGTTCGGCTCGCCCCCGAAGGCGGTGGAGGCGCCTGAGAAAAGTTTCGCGTTGGAGGTGACCTGGGCATGGATTTCCATGCCGATGATGATTTCCCAATCGCCGGTTGCACCCTTGATCAGCTTCTTCGGGTCGGCAGGGCGGGCATGCGCGTTCATATCGGTCTTCCAACTCTGGTCAGGTCGCGTCTTCGGTAGAACCTTGGCGCCCGGGCGGCAAGCGTCTGTTGCCATCCTGTCACCCCCTGGCCGGAATGTTGCTAATCTGTCGTCATTCGACGGTGCTGTCGAGTGACGGAACTTGACAATCGTCAGCACGCAACCTTTCTTGCGCGCGGCCCGGAAACCGAGAGTGGTTGCGCCGGCCCCGCTATCCGGAGTTTTTCCATGCGAATCCGCCGCTCAACGGGTCGGACTCTTGCCACCTTCGCGGTGCTGCTCGCGACGTCCGCCGCCACGGCCCTCGCCCAGGGCGCCCCACCGGCTCCGCCGGTCCAGACTGCAGCGCCGCTCGCCAAGCGCGTGACCAACTGGGACGAGTACACAGGCCGCTTCGAAGCGCGCGAGCAGGTCGAGATCAGGGCCCGCGTCTCCGGGTTCCTCGACAGCATCCATTTCCGCGACGGCGATCGGGTGAACAAGGGCGATCTGCTCTTCACAATCGACCAGCGCCCGTATCAGCTTGCCGTCGATGCGGCACGCGCTGAAGTCGCGCGCGCCAAGGCCCAGGTCGAGCTCGCCCAGAACGAGGTCGAGCGCGCCGAGGCTCTGACGCAGAACCGGACGATCACGGTTCGCGACATTGACCAGCGCCGCGCCAACTTGAACGGTGCCGTCGCGTCCCAGCAGGCGGCCGAGGCCAATCTCAAGACCGCCGAGCTCAATCTGGAATGGACGCAGGTTCGCGCCCCCCTGTCCGGCCGGATCTCGAACAAGCGCGTCGATGCGGGCAACCTCGTCGCGGGCGGCCAGTCGGGTGCGACGCTGCTGACGACGATCGTCGCTACCGATCCGATCAATTTCGTGTTCGATACGTCGGAAGCCGACTACCTCCGCTATTCCAGGCTCGCCGGCGAACAGCGCGGGCTGACGAACCGTGAAAGCGCTCCGACCGCACAGGTCAGGCTCGCCGACGAGACGAGCTGGAAGCGCCAGGGCAAGATCGACTTCGTCGACAACGCCTTCAATGCCCGCTCAGGTACGATTCGCAGCCGCGCCGTATTCGAGAACAAGGATCAGTTCCTGACGCCCGGCACCTTTGGGCGCGTGCGCATCTATGCCGGCCAGGTCGACGCATTGCTCGTTCCCGACGCCGTCATCGTCTCGGACCAGGCCAGCAAGATCGTGCTGACGGTCGGCGCCGACAACAAGGTCGTGCCCAAGCCGGTGGTGCTCGGTCAGATCGCGGACGGGTTGCGCGTGATCACCAAGGGCCTGGAGAAGGACGACAAGGTCATCATCAACGGGCTCGCCAGCCCGATGGTGCGGCCGGGCGCGACCGTCACACCGCAGGCCGGCGAGATCAAGGTCGCCGCAACCAACTGACGGCTTACGCCGCCATCACCGGAAGCGGACGGCATCGGCCGCCCGCCCTGCCCTCCCGGCCAGGACCCCAGCATGTTCCGCTTTGCGCATTTCTTCATCGACCGGCCGATCTTCGCGACCGTTCTCTCGATCCTGCTGACGATCGCCGGCGCCATCGCGCAGCGCAGCCTGCCGATCGCGGAATATCCCGAGATCGCGCCGCCGACCGTCACGATCACCGCGACCTATCCGGGCGCATCGGCCGAGGTCGTCGCCTCGACCGTCGCAGCGCCGATCGAGCAGGAGGTCAACGGCGTCGACGATATGCTCTATATCTCGTCGCAATCGACCGGTGACGGGCGTGTTACGATCAGCGTCGTCTTCAAGGCCGGCACGGATGTCGACCAGGCGCAGGTGCTGGTGCAGAACCGGGTCTCGGCGGCCGAACCGCGCCTGCCGCAGGACGTCCGTACGCTCGGCCTGCAGGTCCGCAAGGCCTCGCCCGACTTCCTGATGGTCATCCACATGCTGTCGCCCGACGGCTCGCGCGACCAGCAATACGTCTCGAATTACACGACGCTGAACGTGAAGGACGTGCTGACCCGCGTCGAAGGCGTCGGCGACGTGCAGGTCTTCGGCGCGCGCGACTACTCGATGCGTGTCTGGCTCGATCCCGCCAAGGTCGCGGCGCGCAATCTGACGGCCGGGGATGTCATCGCCGCGATCCGCGCCGCCAACATCCAGGTCGCCGCCGGAGCAATCAACCAGCCGCCGGCGAAGTCGGATGGCGCCTTCCAGCTTTCGGTCAATACGCAGGGACGCCTCACCAGCATCGACGAGTTCTACAACATCGTCGTCCGCTCGGACGCGGATGGCGGCACGATCCGCGTCCGCGACGTGGCCCGCGTCGAGCTCGGCGCGCAGGACTATCTGTCGAACTCCTATCTCGACAACAAGGAAGCCGTCGCGATCGGCGTGTTCCAGCGTCCGGGCTCGAATGCGTTGTCGGCATCCGAAGCGCTCATCAAGACAATGGACGGGTTGTCGAAGAACTTCCCGGCCGGGGTCGAGTACAAGATCGTCTACAACCCGACGGAGTTCATCGCTGAATCCGTCTCCGCCGTGGTGACGACGCTGCTCGAGGCGATCGTGCTCGTCGTCTTCGTCGTGATCCTGTTCCTGCAGACCTGGCGTGCGGCGATCATCCCGATCATCGCGATCCCGGTTTCGCTGGTCGGCACCTTCCTGGTGATGAGCGCGGTCGGTATCTCCTTCAACACGATCTCGCTGCTGGCGCTGGTGCTGGCCATCGGTATCGTCGTCGACGACGCGATCGTCGTGGTCGAGAATGTCGAGCGCTATCTGGCGCAAGGCATGAGCGCCAAGGACGCAGCGCACAAGACCATGGACGAGGTCGGCGGCGCCCTGCTCGCGATTGCGCTCGTGCTGTGCGCCGTGTTCATCCCGACCGCCTTCATCACTGGTCTGCAGGGCACGTTCTACCAGCAGTTCGCAGTCACGATCGCAGCCTCAACGGCGATCTCGTGCTTCGTTTCGCTGACCTTGTCACCGGCGCTGTCGGCTATCCTGCTGAAGCCGCACAGCCATGAGGAGCCGAAGGGTTTCTTCGCGGCGATCGGTGCGCCGCTGCGTTGGTTCTTCAAATATTTCAACATGGCCTTCGACTGGCTCTCGCGCGCATACGGCGCGGCGACCTCGCGCCTGATCCGCGTCGGCGTCCTGATGCTGCTGGTCTATGCCGCCCTGATCGCGGTCGCCGGCCAGCGCCTGGCGGCGATTCCGACGGGCCTCGTCCCGCAGCTCGACCGCGGCTACTTCATCGCCGTCGTGCAGCTGCCTCCGGGCTCGTCGCTGCCGCGGACCGACGAGGTCATCCGCAAGGCGACCGACATGCTGCTGTCGCGGCCTGGCGTCGCCCATATCGTCGCCTTCGCCGGCCTTGATGGCGCAACCTTCACCCTGGCGCCCAATGCCGGCGTCGCCTTCGTCACCCTCACCGACTTCAGGGAAAGGGCCAAGGCGGGCCTCACGACCCAGGGCATCCTCAACGATCTGCGCAGCCAGCTGGGCCAGATCGGCGAGGCCTTCGCCCTGGTGATCGAGCCTCCTGCCGTTCCCGGAATCGGCAACGGCGGTGGTCTCAAGGGCTATGTCCAGGATCGCGGCGGGCGCGGCCTGCCGGCGCTTGAGGGCGCGACCTGGGCAGTGGCTGGAACCGCGGGCCAGGCTCCGGGAATCCAGCAGCCGTTCACGCTGTTCTCGACCAGGACGCCACAGATCTACGCCGATATCGACCGGACCAAGGCTGAAATGCTCGGTGTGCCCGTGACCCGGGTGTTCGAGACCCTGTCGGTCTATATGGGGTCGGCCTATGTCAACGATTTCAATATCCTGGGCCGCACCTTCCGGGTGACGGCGCAGGCCGACAATCCCTACCGGCTCGACATCCGCGACGTCGCGGCGTTGAAGACGCGCAATGTCGACGGCGAGATGGTGCCGATCGGCTCGGTCGCGACCTTCTCCGACACGACCGGCGCCTATCGCGTGCCGCGCTACAACCTCTATCCGGCGGCCGAGGTCCAGCTTTCGATGGCGCGCGGTTATTCGACCGGCCAGGGCATCGCGGAGGTGGAGAAGATCGCGCAGCAGGTTCTGCCGGCCGGGTTCGGTTTCGAATGGACCGAGATCGCATTGCAGGAGAAGCTTGCCGGCAACACTGCGATCATCGCCTTCGGCCTCGCCGTCGTCTTCGTCTTCCTGCTGCTGGCGGCACTGTACGAGAGCTGGACCTTGCCGCTCGCCGTCATCCTGATCGTGCCGATGTGTATTCTCGCGGCGATGGTCGGCGTCGGTTACAAGGACTTCGATCGCAACGTGCTCGTCGATATCGGTCTCGTCGTGCTCGTCGGCCTTGCTGCGAAGAACGCGATCCTGATCGTCGAATTCGCCAAGCAGGCCGAGGACGAGGGTATGAGCCGGCGCGAGGCTGCGATCGCAGCGGCCAGGACCCGGTTGCGACCGATCCTGATGACGTCGCTCGCCTTCATCCTTGGCGTGCTGCCCCTGACGATCTCCGTCGGTGCCGGTGCCGAAATGCGCCAGGTTCTCGGCGTCGCGGTGTTCTCCGGCATGATCGGCGTGACGCTGTTCGGCCTGCTGTTCACCCCGGTCTTCTATGTGGTGGTGCGCTGGCTCGCTTCTGTGCTGAGCCGGAAGAAGAAGGGCGAGCCGACCGCCGGCAAGGATGCCCATCCGGCAGCCCACTGAAGCCTGCTGAACAACGAAACCCCGCCTTGCCGATCCGGCAAGGCGGGGTTTCTCTTTTAGGCGAACTTTCGAGCCAGGAGCCGGCACGCGAAGGCGACGCCAGCCGCCACCGCAGCCGCGATCAGGTTCGCGAGGGGCTGCGCACCGGCATCGCCCCTCACCTGCTGCACGATGATCAGGAGAAGCAGGAGCGCGGCGACGAAGGCCAGCGCCCCTTGCAGGAAAGTGAGACAGGCCCAGGCGATGGCGCGGCTGAAGATCATGCCGCCAGCCTAGACCCAAAGCATGGTCCAGCGGAAATCTGTCCGCGCCATGCCGGACAAACCGCAAGGTGATGCAGAGCCGGAAACGATCCGGAAACTTCGAAGATCCAGGTGACGAATCCCGGGCTCCTGCCTGGAGGCTCCCGGGATTGGCGCCGCGCTCAGGCGCTTACGCCCACCACTTCTCGCCAACCGTGAAGCGGCCAGCCGCGTCCTCGATGACCTGGCCGAGCGAGAACAGCGTCTCCTCGTCGAAGGGGCGGCCGATCAGCTGCAGGCCAAGCGGCAGGCCCTGCGCATCCTGTCCGGCGGGCACCGCGATGCCCGGCAGGCCGGCCATGTTCACCGTGACCGTGAAGACGTCGTTGAGATACATCTCGACCGGATCAGACGAGCCCTTCTCGCCGATGCCGAAGGCCGCCGAGGGCGTCGCCGGCGTCAGCACGGCGTCGATTCCGTCGGCATAGGCCAACTCGAAATCGCGCTTGATCAGCGTGCGGACCTTCTGGGCCTTGAGATAATAGGCGTCGTAATAGCCGGYCGAGAGCACATAGGTGCCGATCATGATGCGGCGCTTGACCTCGGCGCCAAAGCCTTCGGCGCGGGTCTTCTCGTACATCTCGACGATGTCGCGGCCCGGCACGCGCAGGCCGTAGCGCACGCCGTCATAGCGGGCGAGGTTGGAGGAGGCTTCCGCCGGCGCGACGATGTAATAGGCGGGCAGAGCGTATTTCGTGTGGGGCAGCGAGATGTTGACGATCTCGGCACCGGCTGCCTTCAGCCAGGCGATGCCCTGCTGCCAGAGAGCCTCGATCTCGGGCGACATGCCGTCGAGCCGGTATTCCTTGGGAATGCCGATCTTCATGCCCTTCACCGAGCGGCCGACCGCGGCCTCGTAGTCCGGCACGGCGAGGTTCGCGGAGGTCGTGTCCTTGGCATCGTACCCGGCCATCGAGCGCAGCATCACGGCGCTGTCGCGCACCGTCTTGCCGATCGGACCGGCCTGGTCGAGCGAGGAAGCGAAAGCGACCGTGCCCCAGCGTGAGCAGCGGCCATAGGTCGGCTTGATGCCGACTGTCCCGGTGAAGGCCGCCGGCTGGCGGATCGAGCCGCCGGTATCCGTCGCGGTGGCGGCCAGGCAGAGGTCGGCGGCGACGGCGGCGGCCGAGCCGCCCGACGAGCCGCCCGGAACCAGATGGTTGCCCTCGATTGCGCCGGAGCCACCTGCTCCGACATTCGAGCCGCTGCGGCGCCAGGGATTGACGACATTGCCGAAGGCGCTGGTCTCGTTCGACGAGCCCATGGCGAACTCGTCATTGTTGAGCTTGCCGAGCATCACCGCGCCGTCGCGCCAGAGCTGGCTCGTCACGGTCGATTCATAGGCTGGCACGAACTCGCCAAGGATCTTCGAGCAGGCGGTGGTGCGCACGCCCTCGGTGGCGAAGAGGTCCTTGATGCCGAGCGGCAGGCCTTCGAGCGGGCCGCCCTCGCCCTTCGCCAGCCTGGCATCGGAGGCCGCGGCCTGCTTCAGCGCGTGGTCCGGCGTCTCCAGCACGAAGGCGTTGAGCGCGCGGGCCTTCTCGATGGCGGCGATATGCGCCTTGGCGAGGTCAGTCGCGGAAAAGGTCTTTGCCTTGAGGCCGTCGCGGGCCTCGGTCAGCGTCAGGCGGGTCAGGTCGGTCACGTCAGTGGTTTCCGGCAAATTGAACTGGGAGGAGCCCGCGGAGCGCGCCTGGCGCTTCCGGGGAGATAGAACGGGCGGATCAGCGCCTATTCGACCACCTTCGGCACCATGAAGAAATTGTCCTCGGAGACCGGCGCATTGGCGACGATCCGATCGGCGATCTCGCCATCCGTGACGACATCCTGGCGCTGCGTCATCGCCATCGGCGTGACCGATGTCATCGGCTCGACGCCGCTGACATCGACCTCGTCCAACTGCTCGACGAAGCCGAGAATGGCGTTGAGCTCGCCTTGCAGCTTGGGCAGATCGGCCTCGGGCACGGCAATGCGCGCCAGATGCGCGACGCGCTTCACGGTGGCGAGATCGACCGACATGGCAGGCTCCTGAAACTGTGGCTGAACAAGCCGAAACTGATTTGCCCGCGCTATAGCGCGTCGGCGGCAAAAGGATAAGTCAATACTGACGGGTCGTCGGAATCCCGGCCAGAACGCCGGGATCCATCGTCATGGACCGAAGCTGGATGGAGACGGGAATAGCGCGCTTCGTTGCCGATCCCGGATGACGCGGCCTTGCGTCAGATCTCGACCGCCTCGCCCTTCCCGGGCACGAGGGCCCGAACATCGCTGCCCTTCAACGCCGCGACGAACTCGTCGGCATTCTGGGCGATGATCGGGAAGGAGCCGTAATGGCAGGGGATCGCGACCTTCGGCTTGACGAAGCGGGTCATGGCCAGCGCCGCGGTCTTCGCGCCCATGGTGAAGCGGTCGCCGATCGGACAGATGCAGATGTCGACGGCATTCAGTTCGCTGATCAGCGCCATGCCCGGGAAGATGTCGRTGTCGCCCATATGCCAGAGCGTCTTCTCGCCCGGGGCCTTGATGACCACGCCATTGGCGCTGCCGAGCGGGAAAGCGACACCGGCCTCGACCAGGCCGGCCGAGTGATCTGCCCTGACCAGGGTGGTCTGGAAGGAGCCGAGATCGACCGTGCCGCCGGTATTCATCGGCTCGAACTTCTTCAGGCTCTTCGAGGCAAGGTACATGCACAGGTCGAAATTGGTGACGACGGTCGCGTGATTGGCCTCGGCGATGGCAAGCGTGTCGCCGATATGGTCGCCATGGCCATGGGTGATCACGATATGGCTGACGCCCTTCGATGCCTCGGCGGCATTACCCTCGAAGGCCGGATTGCCGGTGAAGAACGGATCGATCAACAGCGAAGCGCCGGGGAGATCGAGGCGGAAGGCCGAATGGCCGAACCAGGTGAGCTTCATGGCGGAACCCCTTAGGCTGACGGGCAAGACAGCCTATCTAGGCCGGCAACGCGCGCCGTCCAAGTCGACTTTGCATCGGGCGACGTGCACGCTGCCACGCCTGGACCAAATGGAACCCTCGCCATGACCGACGCCGCAACCCTTTCCCGCCGCATTGCCCAGGGCCGTGGCGACGAGCCGGCCGATCTCGTCATTCGCGGCGCCAGGCTGTTCGATCTCGTCACCGGCGCCCTGGTCGAGACCGATATCGCGCTCTGCGGTGGAACGATCGTCGGCACCTATGGCCGTTATGAGGGCATCGCGAGCTTTGATGCCCGGGGGCTGATCGCGGTGCCCGGCTTCATCGACACGCATCTTCATGTCGAATCGTCGCTGGTGACGCCGTTCGAGTTCGAGCGCTGCGTGCTGCCGCACGGGGTCACGACCGCGATCTGCGACCCGCACGAGATCGCCAATGTCCTTGGCGTCGAGGGTATCAGCTATTTCCTGCGCTGCGCCGAGGCGATGCGCATGGATTTGCGCGTGCAGCTCTCGAGCTGTGTGCCGGCGACGCATCTGGAAACAGCAGGGGCCCGACTGGAGGCGGGCGACCTGACGCCGCTGATGGACCATCCCAAGGTGATCGGGCTCGCCGAGTTCATGAACTTCCCGGGCGTGCTTCACCGCGATCCCGGCTGCCTCGCCAAGCTCGAAGCCTTCTCTCACCGGCATATCGATGGCCACGCCCCGCTGGTCCGTGGAATGGACCTGAACGGCTACCTCTCGGCCGGCATCCGCACCGATCATGAAACGACCACGGCCGAGGAGGCGCGCGAAAAACTCGCCAAGGGCATGGCGATCCTGATCCGCGAGGGCTCGGTGTCGAAGGACCTGCATGCCCTGATCCCGCTGATCACCCGCGACGCCTCGCCCTTCCTCGCGTTCTGCACTGATGATCGCAACCCGCTCGACATCGCCGAGGAAGGCCATCTCGACTACATGATCCGCACTGCGATCGCCGCCGGGGCGGATGTGCTTGCGACCTATCGCGTCGCGACGCTCGCGGCTGCACGGAATTTCGGCCTGTTCGATCGCGGCTTCATCGGGCCCGGCAAGCGCGCCGACATCGTGCTCGTGGATGATCTCGCGACCTGCCAGGTGAAGTCTGTCTTTGCGGGAGGCCGGCTCGTCGAGGGGGCCCTCTTCGCGGATCGCAAGCCCATTCCGCCGGTTGGCCTCGGCAGTGTCCGGTGCCGCAGACTGGAGCCGGGAGATTTCAAGGTCGCGGCCCGGTCCGGCGACACCCCCGTCATCGGCGTCGTGCCGGGCCGCATCATCACCGAGCGGCTGGCGATGTCCCTGCCCGCCCGGGATGGAGAGGCCCTGCCCGATCTCACGCAGGACGCGGTCAAGGTCACGGTGATCGAACGGCATGGCAAGACGAACGGCATCGCGACCGGCTTCGTCCACGGCTTTGGCATGAAACACGGCGCCATCGCCTCTTCCGTCGGCCATGACAGCCATAATCTCTGCGTCGTCGGCGTCGACGAAGCCTCGATGGCGGCTGCCGCCAACCGGCTGATCGAGATCGGCGGCGGGTTCGCCGTCGCGGATGGTGGCGTGGTCAAGGCGGAGCTGGCGCTGCCGGTTGCCGGCCTGATGAGCGACCAGCCTTTCGAGGTCGTGCGGCACGGCCTGGAGGGCTTGCGAACGGAAGCGAGGGCGCTCGGCGTCGTGCTGGCCGAGCCGTTCCTGCAGGTCGCCTTCCTGACCTTGCCGGTGATCCCGCATCTGAAGATCACCGACAAGGGGCTGGTCGATGTCGACCGGTTCGACTTCGTCTGAGATCTAGCTTCACGGCATCGGCCCGCAGAGTGGATTGCGGACTTCAGGCCGATGCCGACACAGAAAGTCGGATCATCGGACCGGATGCGAGCCGGTTCGTTGATATAGACTTTTGTCTCT
>NZ_JBFTRC010000040.1:0-48941 GCF_056399325.1 Allobosea sp. 01N443 | reverse complement strand
GCGGGATAYCTATCGCAAGGGTTGTCGCGAGGTTCCTCTGTGCCGGCGACAGTATTCGATTCGATCCTAGGGCGATCGTAATGAGGATTCTCTCGGGAAACGCGGCGCGAATCCGATAGGCCATTCTTGCCGCGGACCGTGAAGGCAGCAACGCCAGGTCCATGTCGTCAAGCTGGTGATTGTGAAGCCGAATTTGGGCGTGTGGGATAAGTAAATATGTCACACCCATCGCTGCTTTGCGGTGGGAAGCAAGTTGCGCATTGAGCGGGATCAGTCTTCGACGGATGCTGGGTGTGGAATTCGCAGCATGAATCGCAAGAAAAGGGGATTGCGATGACACTCAACCACGCGAGGGCCTGCGGCTTCACCTTGTCGATGGTGCTCGGGCTCGGCAGCGTCGTGGCGCAGGCCGCCGATCTGCCGCCCCCGACCACGCCCGTGCCGCCCGTGATGACTTCGGCATGGACCTACCGATTCACGCCCTATGGCTGGCTCATTTCGCTCAACGGAAACCAGACCGTGAAGGGGCGAACCGCGAAGGTTGATGCCAGTTTCATCGATATCGTCGATGCCACACTCGGAGATGGGGGCACGCTGTTTGCCCTGATGGCGGATATCGAGGCCCGCAACGGCCGGTTCTCCCTCCTCGGCAATTTCGCCGGGCTCAAGGTCAGCATCGATCGCGGTAACGTCAGGACGCGGAGCGTTACGCCGGATATCTCGGGCGCGATCGGCGCGTCCGGCGATGCCAAGACCTCGATGGCCATCCTTGAAGCTGGGGCCGCTTACGAGTTCGCGCGCTACGGATCAGTCGGCTTCGACGTCCTGGCGGGCGCGCGCTACTGGTATCAGCGCGCCGATATCTCCTTCGATGCGGGCGCGACCGTCGATGTCGGCGATCTCAGCTTCGGGCGCAATGTCGCGATCGCCCGTTCCGGCTCGGTGGATTGGGTTGACGGTTTTGCCGGCGCGCGCATGCGGATCGGCGTCGCGCCGGGCCACGAAATCTTCCTGCGTGGCGACCTTGGTGGTGGCGGCAGCAAATTCTCGTGGCAGGGCATTGCAGGTTACAGCTTCGATTTCGCGGAGAAGAACGGCATCACCTATTCGGGCATCCTCGGTTATCGGGCGCTCTACGCCGACTATGCCCAGGGAGAGGGACGTCGGCGTTATGCTTTCGATATGTTGATGCATGGCCCGGTCGTCGGGCTCAGCCTGCGGTTCTGAAGCAAGGCCAGGATACCGGTTCCTGGCGGCGGGCCGACGTTCTCGAGGTGACAACGCGCGGCAGGGACGCCGACCGGGAGCAATTTCCTGACAAGAGAGGCCTGCGCGCACACGCAATCGGAAGGGGAGATGCGGATGAGGACCGAGCTTTCTCTCTTCGTGGGCACCTTCACGACCTTGCTTGCCATCATCAATCCGTTCGAGGTCCTGCCGGTCTACCTCAAGCTGTTGTCCGGCAAGGATAACGCAACGCACCGCACGGTCGCCCTGAAAGCCTCGGTCTACGCGCTGCTGCTTTGCTTCTTCTTCTTCATTTTCGGAACGCTCCTGCTCCGGATTTTCGGCGTTCCGCTCAGCATGGTGCGGGTCGTCGGCGGCATCATCCTGATGAAGATCGGCTTCGAGCTGTTCATGCCGAAGAAATCTGGCGACGATCTGGGTCTCTCGGGCGCCGATACCGGCGAAGCGAACATCGCTTTCGTGCCGCTGGCGATGCCGATCATGTTCGGTCCCGGCGGCATCGCCACGATCATCGGGATGACCGCGACGATCAAGGATTCATCCAAGGAAATCCTCTCGTTCATCGCCATTTCTGCGGCAATCCTGGCAACGATGTTCACCACCTATATCTGCCTGATCTATGCCGAGAAGCTCACGCAAAGAATCGGCCCGATGGGGATCGACGCGATCACGCGCATTGTCGGGTTCTTTGTTTCCGCGATCGGGGGCGGCCTGATTTTCGACGGCGTGGTCGAAGCTCTGGAAATGCATGGCATGACCACTTTGCACTGAGCGACGTCTCCGTCCGGGAAGCGTGCCTGCGAAAAATGGAGGGGCAAAATCTGTTATTGGGCAGGGCGGCTTTTGCCCGCGCTGCGAGGGCAGGCTCGGAACAGGCCGCGGCCGGCTTCAAGCGGGCGCCAGCTTCGGCAGGCGGCGGCGGACATGGGCGGCGAGACCGGCGATGTCGGGCGCGGCGTTAAGCCGGCGCAGCCCTGGCTCGCGCTCCGCGCTTTCGAGCGGCCGTCTGATGGGCGTCTCAAGCCTGCCGCGCATCGAGTGCGTCGCGTAGTCCATCTCCGATGAAGTTGAAGGAGGTCACGGCGAGCGTGATCGCGGCGCCGGGGATGATTGCCAGCCAGGGTGCGCTGGTCAGGTAGCTCTGCGCGCTTTCGAGCATGTTGCCCCAGCTCGGCGTCGGCGGCTGGATGCCGAAGCCGAGGAACGAGATGTAGCTTTCGGCCAGGATCGCGTGCGCAACATTGAGCGTGGCCGCAACCACGATCGGCGCGACCGCATTGGGCAGCAGGACGCGGAACATGGTGCGCTTGCTGCTGGCCCCGAAGGAGACCGAGGCCTGTACGAATTCCCTMGTCTTGAGCGAGCGGATCTGCGCCTCGACGACGCGGGCGACCTCCATCCAGGAGGTCATCGCGATCAGCAGCACGATCGAGGGCACGGAGGGCTGGATCAGCGCCGAGACCGCCAGCAGCAGGAAGATCGAGGGGAAGCACAGCATCGCGTCGACAAAGCGCATCAGCGCGGCGCCCAGGGCCCCCTCGTAGAAGCCCGCGACCAGCCCGACCACGACGCCGATCGCCATCGCGATCGCCATGGCGGAAAAGCCGACGGCGAGGGAGATGCGGCCCGCCATCAGGAGCCGCGCGAGGATGTCGCGCCCGAGCGGGTCGGTGCCGAGCACATGCGGGCCCGAGAAGGGCGCCGCGAAGCGGGAGCGGATGTCGATGAAGGTGTCGGTATAGGGCAGCAGCCACGGCCCGACGATGCAGGCGAGCGTCAGCAGGGTGATGGTCGCAGCCCCGAAGACCGCAAGCCTGTGGCGCCGGAAGCGCCGCATGCCCGGGCTGTTCCAGAAGCCCGGGGCGGGCGCAAGCATCGGTTCGGCCATGCTCATGAAGGGCGCCTCTCGCTCATCGGTGACATCCGGCTCATCAGTGGCTTCCGGCGATGCGCGGATCGGCGACGCCGTAGAGCAGGTCGGCGATCAGGCTGCCGARCAGCACCAGCATGGCGGAGAACATCAGGATGCCCATCACCACGGGATAGTCGCGGTAGCTGATCGAATCGAGGAAGAGCCGGCCCATGCCCGGCCAGGTGAAGACGGTCTCAGTGACGAGCGCGCCCGACAGCAGCGTCGGCACATGCAGTCCGGTGATGGTGATCATCGGCAGCAGCGCGTTGCGCAGCACATGCCGCAGCAGGATGGTCCGCTCCGGCACGCCCTTGGCGCGGGCGGTGCGCACGTAATCCTGGTTGATCACGTCGAGCATCGAGGAGCGCATGTAGCGGCTCCAGACTGCCGTCGAGACCAGCGCCAGCACGATGCAGGGGCCGATCAGGTGATGCAGCTGGTTCAGGAAGGAGCCGTCGCCCACCGTGTAGCGGTTGCCGGCGGGCAGCCAGCCGAGGCCGACCGAGAAGACATAGATGATGACGAGCCCGAACCAGAAGGTCGGGATCGAGAGCGCGATCATCGCGCCGATCGTCGCCAGCGAGTCGAAGATCGAATAGCGCTTGATCGCGCCRAGRATRCCGASCCAGGCGCCGAGCAGCATGGCGAGCAGCGTCGAGSTCAGCATCAGYTCCAKCGTCGSCCCGATATGGGAGGCGATGAYSTGCAGCACCGGCTGMTGGTCGCGATAGGASMGSCCCCAGTCGCCGCKCAGCATGCGCCAGAGCCATTCCGCATATTGCACGGGGAGGGGTCGGTTCAGGCCGAGCTGTTCCGCGATGCGGTCGAGATCGGCCTGGGTCATGTCGCCACCGGCGGCGAATTGCGAGAGCGGCCCGCCTGGCGCCAGGTGCAGGATGGCGAAGCCGATCACCGAGACGATGAGCAGCAACAGCAGCGACTGGCCGAGGCGGCGCAGGAGGAATCCGATCATGGCGCCGTTCTCCCGGCCGCTCCGCGCTTCATGTCACTTCGCCCGTTCAATCACTTCACCCGGTGCCAATCACTTCGCTCGGTGCCAATCACTTGGCCCAGTACCAGCTGCCCATGTTCCAGGCGTTCTGGCGCTGGTTGATATTGGGGCGATAGCCGATCAGGCCTTCCTTCACGCCCTCGATCGGCGCGTATTGGAAGATCGGCAGGATCGGCAGCTCCTCGCGGACGATCTCCTGCAGCCTGAAATAGATCGCCTTGCGCTTCTCCTGATCGAAGGTTTCCTGGCCTTCCTTCATCAGCGCATCGGCCTCGGCATTTTCCCACTGCATGTAGTTGCCGCCGCTGCCACCCTTCACCGGAATCGCATCGGAGGCGAAGCGCGAGGCCGGGTCGGGGTCGACGCCGGTGCGGAAGGTCGTACCGACCAGCAGCGACTCGAATTTGGAGCGCACGTAGAACTCGCCCCAGATCACCGCTGCCGGCATGTTGTTGATCGTCATCTTGGCGCCGACCTGCTGCCAATCCTGCTGGATCAGCTGCTGGCATTGCTCGCGCAGCTGGTTGCCGGTCGTCGTCGAGACCGCAAACTCGAGCGGCACGCCGTTCTTCATTCGCGTGCCCGAGCCGGAACGTTTCCAGCCGGCATCGTCGAGCAGCTTGTTGGCCCGGGCAAGATCGCGCTGCTGGACGGGGAGGGCGGGGTTGAACGCCCAGGATTCGCGCGGCGCGAAGGATTCCGTCGGCTTCGGCACGCCATAATAGATCGCGTCGATGATCGCCTGCTTGTCCATCGCCGCATAGAGCGCGTGCCGCACGGCCTTCTCGGCAAAGACCTTGTTGCCGAGATTCGGCATGATGATCTCGAGATTGCCGCTCGGCGCGACCGCGACCTTGCGGCCGGGAAGCTTGATCGCCTCCTGGTAGAAATTCGCGGGAATGCCCGAGATGATGACCAGGTCGACCTGGCCGGTGCGGAACTGGGCATAGAGCGCCGTCAGGTCCGGGATGTATTTGAGAACCGCCTTCTCGAGATAAGGGCCGTCGCCGTGATAGCTCTCATTGGCGACGAGCGTGATGATGTCGCCGGGCTGTCGCGTGCCCCAGCGGAACGGGCCGGTGCCGACGGGAGCATTGTTGAACGGCGCCGTATTCGGGTCCGCCGCCTTGCCCAGGATGTGCTTGGGAACGATATGCGTGTTCGCCAGCATCGCGAGATAGGGGGCGTAGGCCTTCTCCATCCGCCACGAGATCTCGTGCGGGCCCTTGACCACGATATCCCTGACGAAGGCATGGCCGACGCGCGTGCGCGCCTTGAAGCCGGCGGTGTTGATCAGTTCCAGCGAGTATTTGACGTCCTCGGCGGTGAAGGCCGTGCCGTCATGCCATTTCACGTTGTCGCGGAGCTTCACGGTCCAGGCGAGGCCGCCTTCCGAGATGCCGCCATTCGCCTCGCTCGGCACCGCGAGAGCGAGATCCGGGCGCAGCGTGCCATCGGGCTCGGCGACCCAGAGCGAGTTGAAAACGCTGGTCCAGACGACTTCGTCGACCTCGACGCCCGGCATCAGCGGGTTGAAGGAAACCGGTTCCTGCGAGAGCCCGACCACGACGACGCCGGTCGGCTTGGCCGGCGGCGGGGCGGTGGGCTTAGTCGCCGTCTGAGCTCGTGCGGCAAAGCCGAAACTCGCGGCAAGCGCGCCGGCGCCGAGGCCGAAGAGATCGCGCCGGTTCAGGTTCCAGTTCGAAAACCGCCGTGGATCGTGACTGTCTCGCATCGTGCTTCCCCTCTCCCAAGGCAACCGCTTTCAGCGAATGCGCTGAAAGGCATCATCATAATAATGAACACAAGCGGCAACCCATTTTCATAATGGGCGTCATTCGGCTAAAAATCTTCATCATATGATATCGTGCGTCAAGGTCTGAGGGCGCTCCGGTCTGTGGAATTTGGCCGGTATTACAAGCAATGCGTTGTATTTAAAGGGTAATTTTATAAATCATCGGAATTTCATCAAAATAGTTGCGCGGGCATTTTCATCATCATATCGTTTGCGGGCCTTCAATCGCTTCCCTGGGACCCCATGCCGGATACAGTGCTGCCCGCCGAGAACGCCGACATCGACAGCGACGAGCAGCTCGAGGCCATGAGGATCGGGCAGCGGCTGCGAGCCCTGCGGGCCGAGCGTGGGCTGACGATCCTGGAGTTGGCGGCGAAGGCGGGCGTTTCCTCCGGCAGCATCAGCCAGATCGAACGCGGCGCCTCCAACCCGTCGGTCAGTACGCTGCAGAAGCTGCGCGCCGCGCTTGGCGTCACGCTCTGGTCGTTCCTGGAAAGCGACGCGGCCGAACCGGCCCGCGAGTCGCAATATGTCCGGCGCCAGGCCAATCGCCCGCGCATCGTCGTCGGCACCAATCAACTGACCAAGGAGTTGTTGTCGCCGCGCGACAACAACGAGCTGCGCTTCATGATCCTCACCGTACCGCCGGGCGCCGAGAGCGGCAGCTTCCTGAGCGGGCCCGGCGACAAGGGCGGCTATGTCCTCTCCGGTCGGGTCGAGCTCAGCATCGGCGACGAGGTCTTCGAAATCGGGGAGGGGGACAGCTTCCAGTTCCCCAGCACCATTCCGCATCAGGTCGTCAACCGCTCCGCGAGCGAGGCGAAGCTGATCTGGATCATCAATATCCGGGAATCGCACCTGTAGGGCGATCGTATCAGGCGGGGCCGGCAAGGCCGCCTTCGCCTGCCATTCCAGCAGACCCAGAGGAAACATGATCACGCGTCACGAAGTCACCGGCCGTCTCAGCAAGGTGCTGGTCGCCAATGGATTTGCCTTCCTGTCGGGCCTCACCGCCAAGGACCGCAGCGGCGGCGTCAAGGAGCAGACCGCCGATATCCTCGCCCAGATCGACGCCTATCTGGCGATGGCCGGCACGGACAAGACCCGCATCGTCGTCGGCAACATCTGGCTGAAGGACATCAGCACCTTCAGCGAGATGAACGCGGCCTGGGAAGCCTGGGTCGACCCGAAGCAGCCGCCGGCACGGGCGACCGTCGAGTCGCGCCTGGCTGCGGACGACATTCTCGTCGAGATCCAGGTCCAGGCCCTCGTCTGAGCCTCAACGTCCGCCGCGCGTGATCGCGGCGGACTTTTTTCGCGTGTCCCCAAATCCTCGCGTCCTCCAGCGCAAGCGGTCCGCCATGCCTCAGTCATCTGCCCTTCCGAGCGTCGTCCCCGGCGACCCGTCCTGGTGGTTCATCGAGGCCATGAGCGCTGAAGCAGGCCGGCCGGATTCAGCGCCGCTGTCGGGCAGCATCACGGTCGATGTGGCGATCGTCGGTGGGGGCTTCACCGGGCTGTGGACGGCGCTGGCCTTGAAGGAGCGGGCGCCACAGCTCTCGGTCGCGCTGATCGAGGCCTCGCGCTGCGGCTCGGGGGCAAGCGGCAAGAACGGCGGCAAGGTTTCGGGCTATTGGGGCTCGCTTGCCGGGATGGAAGTAAATATCGGCTCAGACGGCGCGCTGGCGGTCGCCCGTTCCGGAGCCCGCGCCCAGGACGCGATCMGCGCCTTCGCGACGGCGCCCGGTCGCGATGTCTGGTGGCGCGACGGCGCCAGCATCCGCGTCTCGGCCTCGCCGGCGCAGGATGCCAAGATCAAGGGGTATGTCGAGACCGCGCGGCGTCTTGGCGTGCCGGATATGGCCCATGAGCTCTCGCCCGACGAGGTGGCAGCCTATTGCCGCTCGCCGGTGTTCCGCGGCGGCGTCTACCTGGCCGAGGGCGCAACCGTTCAGCCTGCCAGATTGGCGCGCGAACTGCGGCGGGCCGTGATCGATGCCGGCGTTTCCGTCTTCGAGAACACCCCGATGGTCGCGCTCGATGCCGGCACGCCGAGCCGCGTGCGAACCCCGGATGGCGAGATCATCGCCCGGGAGGTCGTGCTCGCCACCAATACCGAGCTGGCGAAGCGCCCGGAGGTGAAGCCGCATGTCAGCGTGTTCTCCTCCTTTGCGCTGATGACCGATCCGGCGCCCGAGAAGCTCGCCGCAATGGGCTGGACCCGCGATGAAGGGCTCGCGGATCTCAGGATGTTCGTCCACTATTTCCGCAAGACGGTCGACGGGCGCATCCTGATGGGCTCGGGCTCCGGCCCGATCAGCTTCGGCGGCAATGCCCGCGATCCGCGCCTGACCACCGACCTCGCCTCGGCCGCTCGGGCCGAGAAGGGGCTGCGCAGGCTGCTGCCGGGCTTCGCCGATGTCGGCATCGCCAAGATCTGGGGCGGCGGCATCGACGTCTCGTCCGATCGGCTGCCCTTCTTCCGCACCGTGCCGGGCACGCGCGTCCATTATGGCTGCGGCTATTCCGGCCATGGCGTGAACCCGACCTATATCGGCGGGCAATGCCTGGCCTCGCTGGTCCTCAATGCCAGGGACGACTGGGCGAGCCTGCCGCTGTGCACCCGCAGCCTTCCCTCGCTTCCGCCCGAGCCGTTCCGCGCCGTCGGCGGCCGGCTGGTGCGATGGGGCATCATTGGATGCGAGGAGGCCGAGGAAAGGGGCGAGCGTGCTGGCTCCGCGATGAGCGCCGCAGCGGCGATCCCAAAACTCTTCGGCCTGCGCATCGGAACGCGCTGAGAGCCGCGCTCCGATGATCTAACCCTTTGTGTTTGCATCGGCTTTCCCGAAAACCGCAATCCACCCTTCGGGCCGATGCTTTAGGTTTTTGTGTCCGCATCGGCTTTTGGGGCCGATGCTTTAGCCCAGCCGGACCTTGGCGACCTTGTCCCGGTAGTCGTCCTTGGGGTCGACGCCGAGCAGCATCTTGATGCCGGCAACCAGGTTGTTGGCGTTCTCCCAGATCTCGGCGCTGCTCGGGTCGAAGCGCAGCAGGGCGAGATTGGGGTCATCCTTGCCGCCTTCGAACCAGGCCGCGATGAAGCTGTTCCAGAGCCGGTCGATGACCTGGCGGTCCATGTCGATCATGAGATCGCCCTCGACCGAGACGAACAGGTCATGGCCCTTCGAGACCAGGCTGAAGGCCGCGGGCTTGCTGCCCGACAGCGCCTTGACCAGCTCGGTGTCGCGGGAGGCGAAGAACCAGATGGGCCCATGATCGGCCTCGAGCTGCGCAGTCATCGGGCGGGTATGGCCCTGCTCGGAACCGGCCAGGCCGAGCATGACGGTCATGTCGGACTTCAGGGCCTTCCAGAATTTTGCTTCCAGTTCGCTTGGCGTCGGCATGGCATTCCTCCTGCTTCCCTTGCGTTGAACGGCCGCGTGATGGCCATGTTCGGGGTGGTCCCCGCTGGCGGCGGATGCGCGGAAAAACCCCGCGGCGAGGCCGCGGGGTTTCCGGTTCCGCCCTCAGACGACCGGCGGACGATAGGCGGTGCCGTTCTCGTCGAAGCGACTCCAGCCGGCGGCGCGGTATTCGGCCTCGCGGGTGGAGCGATCGATCGGCGTCGCTCCGTCCATGATCGCGACGACGGTGGCTTCGTGCTCGGGCTCGGCCCTGACCGCAATCACCGTGCCGCCGCGGCGCACCGTCTCGGCATGGTATTCGGCCTCGTCCTTGTCGACGCCGGCGCTGGTAAAGGACCCGACGATCCCGCCGGCCGCCGCGCCGGCGACCGCCCCGGCCGCGGTTGAGGCGAGCCAGCCGGCTGCCACCACCGGGCCAATGCCCGGGATGGCGAGCATGCCGAGGCCGGCGAGCAGACCGGCCGCGCCGCCGACGCCGGCGCCGATCCCGGCGCCCTCGGCTGCATTGCTCTCCTCGGGTTTGCTGTGTCGGCCGACGAGGCTGACATCGCGACTGGGAACGCCTGCGGCCTCGAGTTGCTCGACGACCGAGAGAGCGGTTTCATAGCTGTCATAGGAACGGGTGATGGTGCGGGTCATGTTCAACTCTCTTGCTTTGAGAAAGCGGGAGGCGCGATCTGGCGCCGGGCGAGCCGGCGGCGAGTGATCTGCGCTCAGTGATCTGGCGCTCAGTGGCGGACGATGTTGCCGCGATAGTCGACGGAGACGTCGACCTTGGCGCCGGCATTCATGGCCGTGCCCTTCCAGACGCCGTTTGCGTCCTTCTTCAGGCCTGTCACGTTCGAATAGCCATTGGCTTCAAGGCGGCTCTTGGCCTGGCCTTCGGTGAAGCTGTTTGCGCCCGGCAACGGGGCGTTCTTGTCCGCCTCTGCCTTTGGTGCCGGCATTGGCGACGTCGTCGAGGTCTGCGCAAGCGCTCCGAAAGCAGTCGTCGAGGCGATCAAAGAGGCGATGAGAAGCTTTTTCATGGTAATTCTCCGCAGGTTCGCGATTGTACGTCCTGATGTCGTATCAACCGGCACCCCCGGCAGAGAGTTCCGCAAATAAATACTTCTGATGGGTGGAACACATGGCTGCGTCGTCGGTTTCGCCAGCGCTATCCTGAAATCGCTGGAGGACACCCGATGGCCACAACACCGAAGCCACTCGATGAGCTGTTTCACGACATGCTCAAGGACGTCTATTACGCGGAAAAGCAGATCCTGAAGGCGTTGCCGAAGATGGCCAAGGTCGCCACTTCGCCCGAGCTCAAGAAGGCGTTCGAGACGCACAGGGCCGAGACGGAAGGCCAGGTTGAACGCCTGAGCGAGGTCTTCGATCTGATCGGCAAGGCGCCGCGCGCCAAGACCTGCGATGCCATCCTCGGCATTCTCGAGGAGGGCAAAGCCGTGATGGAGGACTATGCTGACAGCCCGGCTCTGGATGCGGGTCTCGTCGCCTCCGCGCAGGCAGTCGAGCATTACGAGATGGCGCGCTACGGCACTCTGAAGGCATGGGCGCAGCAGCTCGGCCACAAGGATGCCGTCAAGCTGCTCGACGCGACCCTTGCCGAGGAGACCAGGACCGACAAGGCCCTGACGCAGCTTGGCGGGCCCGCCAATTCCGCAGCGGTTGCCAAGGCGGCCTGAGCGAACGGCCGATCCGGCCCCGGCGGCCAAGGCTGCCGGGGCCGTTTCTTTGGCTCGATCTCGCACAGGGGGCGCCCGATGCCCTTGTGCTTCGGCCAATTCCATCCATATACCATCCCTATGGATGGTATATGGATGACCAGATGAAAATGCCCGATAGCGAAAAGCTCACGCTCAATCTCGGCTTCGTCGATCTCGGGCGCATCGACCTGCTCGTCCGGGACGGGTTCTATTCGAACCGCTCGGACTTCATTCGCACTGCGGTGCGAAACCAACTCGCGACCCATGCCGATGTCGMCGCGCAGGCGACGACGCGGCTCTCTCTCGAGCTGGGCCTGCGCGTCTTCACGAGGCGCGATCTCGAAGCGGCCAAGGCCGCCGGCGAACGCCTCGAGATCCGCGTCCTCGGCCTCGCCGTCATCGAAGCGGATGTCTCGCCGGACCTCGCGCGGGAGACGATTGCCTCACTGACCGTGCTCGGCGCGCTCCATGCCGCCCCCGAAATCAAGGCCGCCCTGGCCGACCGACTGGCATGAAAAGGCACAGCGACATGAACATCCGCATCCGCTCCGCTGTGGGCGAAGCCATGACACGTCTGAGAGGCGCCGATGTTGCAGGCGCGACTGCGGCCATTCAGCAGGCGCTCGCCGGGCGGCCTGTTCAGCCCCCGCAAGAACCCGGCGGCGACGAGACGGGGACGGCCGGGTCGATCGTCCCGCGCCGCCTCGGTGACGTCTTGCAATCGCTTCGGACTGTACAGGCGCGCGTCGCCGATCAGCCCGGCACGGCGCGTCGCCAGCCTGGCCCGGCAGAGGAGGACGGGCGCTTTCGTTCCTGCAGCTTTCGCAGCGCCGCCGGAGCTCTGGCCTACAAGCTCTACGTGCCGGCGGATCATGCCGGGCGCGAACTCGCGCTCGTCGTGATGCTGCATGGCTGCACGCAGGATCCCGATGATTTTGCGCGGGGAACCCGGATGAACCGGCTCGCCGACGAATTCGGCATCATCGTCGCCTATCCCCACCAACCGCGTTCGGCCAATGCCCAGGGCTGCTGGAACTGGTTCGATCCGCGTCATCAGCGGCGGGGGGCGGGAGAGCCCGCGGCTCTCGCGGGCCTGGCCCAGGAACTCGCTGCCGAGTTTGGCATCGATCGCGCGCGCGTCTTTGTCGCCGGCCTGTCTGCGGGCGGCGCGATGGCCGATGTGCTGTCCTCGACCTATCCCGATATCTTTGCCGCCGCCGGCATCCATTCCGGCCTTCCCCATGGCGCCGCAAGCGACGTCATGTCGGCCTTTGCGGCGATGAAGGGCAATGCGAAGCCGATATCCCGGGGGACGGGAAGCGGCGCCCGGCAGATCATCTTCCACGGTACGGCCGATGCCACCGTTCACCCCTCGAATGGCGAGACGCTGTTTGCTCGGGCTAGCGCCCGCAATGGCGCGCTGGGGGAGTTGACGACCGATGCCGTCGTCAACGGCCGGCATGTCACCCGCACGCTGGTCGGACCCACCCATGGTCCGGCCACCACGGAATACTGGCTGGTCCAGGGAGCCGGTCATGCGTGGTCGGGCGGGGATGGGGCGGGAAGCTTCACCGATGTGTCGGGCCCCGATGCCTCGCGCGAGATGATCCGGTTCTTCCTGGAGACCTGACGGGATCGTCTCTCCTCGCATGCTGGGGGGGGCGGGAAAAGGAGCCTGATGTCAAAGTCGCTGGGGTAACGATCGTGCTTGCTACTGGCCCAAGGGACAGGTCGACAATCCTCGGGACGCCCCCTTAGTTTGGCCGGGCTTAGCCAAGGCAAGTCCAAGCCTACCCTTCCGTCCGGTTGAGGAGCATGTGCTTTGCGCCGTCTTGTTTTGTCTTCGCTCATTTTTGTGATCGGCTTGGCCGTGCCAGCCTTGGCGCACACGGAGGCGAGCGCCTTCGCTGGATTTGCCGAGGGCTTTCATCACCCCCTGACCGGACTCGACCACGTCGCAACGATGCTGGCGGTTGGTCTTTGGGGCGCTTACCTCAGTGGTCGGGCCATCTGGGTCCTGCCGATCGTCTTTCCCCTCGTCATGGTTCTGGGGGGGGTGATCGCTGTCCTTGGCCTTCCTCTGCCTGGTTTCGAAAGCGGAATAGCAGCATCTGCGCTTGTGCTTGGCCTGATGGTCGCCTTCGCCGTGCGCGCGCCGCTCTGGATCGCCGCCGGTCTCGTCGGGGCGTTCGCCGTCTTCCATGGCTATGCGCATGGTCGTGAGGTGCCGGACGCCGCGGAGGCGGTAACGTTCTTCGTCGGCTTCGTTGTCGCGACAGGCCTGCTTCATCTCGCTGGCATCGGGATGGGCCTGCTGACGCGCTGGAACTGGGGCTCGGTCCCCGTCTGCGCCGCAGGCGCCGCCATCGCGTGCACCGGGATCGCCTTTCTGACCGGCACGGTGTGACGCTCATCGAGGCKCGGTGGCACCCAGCCGGATCACTCAAGCCAGTCCTCAGGAGCGCTCGCATGAAAAAGGCAAACTACGCGTCGCTGCTCGCCGTTGGATCATGTCTGGCAGTATCGGCAAGCGCACAGCAGGCTGCTCCGCCTGCGACGAGCCCGTCCGTCGTTTATCTCAACCAAGCTTGGTCGCAGGAAGATCGCGAGTGGTATTATAATTTCTCGCAGGGTTCCGCGATTATTACGTACGATCTTTATCTGAACCTGGAAGTCGCCAACAGCCAGGATTTGTTTCGATCCGACGCGAACAACAAGGCCCACGGACTTACCCCCCAATCCGCGAGCGCCAATAACAGGGATGGCTTGCCGATCGGCGTCACCAAGACCGCTGTTTCTGAAACCGTAAAGGGTTGGCCGGCTGGTGATTATGCTGGTCTGACCTGCGCCGCCTGCCATCAGGGGCAGCTGAACTACAAGGACAAGGCCATTCGCATTGATGGCGGCATCGCGACCGCGTTCGATATACAGAGGATGATTCAGAGCCTGAACGATGCGGTGCAGGCGACTTTGACCGATGCGGCGAAATTCGACCGTTTGGCGGGGCGGCTCGGAGCCACTGCCCCTGACGGGAAGGACAAGCTGCGCAAACGGGTTGAGAGCGAAGCGGAGCGGGTGAATCAGTATGCCACCCGAACGTCCCGCACTTCGCACCCATGGGGTCCCGGCCGCATGGACGCGCTCTCGCTGATCATCAATCGCACGACCGCGACACTACCGGGAATCCCCGAGAACTGGGCGATGGCAATTGCACCGGTCAAACCGCCGTTCCTATGGAACGCTCCGCAGGGATTATGGACACAGTGGGGCGCGTTCGCCCAGAATCCGATCGGTCGCAATTTTGGAGAAACGCTGGGCGTCTACCTGCCGGTTGACCTGAGCTCCAAATCTCCCGCCGAAGGACTGTTTCAGTCCAACGCAGCCATCCTCGATCTTGGGCGGGTCGAGAAGCAACTGGAACGACTGGCGCCGCCAAGTTGGCCGGAAGAGGTGTTCGGCAGGATCGACCGTGACAAAGCGAAGGTGGGCAAGGGCTTGTTCGTGGAGCTTTGCGCGAGCTGCCATAATGCCTGGCCTTATCGCTGGACCGAACCGAACAAACACGGGAAGCAATTCGTCCTCGTTGGACTGACTCCACAGACATATGTAGGCACCGACAGGGCCCAGATCGAGGCGCCGAAGCCACTGGCGTTTACCGGCGAATTGAGCAAATTCCTGCCCCCCGAATTCCGCGGCCAACCGTTCTTGCCGCCGATGCTGTTGAACGCACTGATTGGTGACGAGGTGCGCGGCCTGGCGATTGCAAAGCTCAAGCTCACCGAAGCCCAGCTATTGGACCTGCGCGGTTATCGCGAGCTTCCTACGCCACGCCCGGCGGAACATGTCTACAAGGCTGCTCCGCGGGACGGGGTCTGGGCTACACCGCCATTCCTGCACAACGGGTCGGTGCCCAACCTCTACGAGATGCTGATACCGGCGGCAGAACGCACCAAGAAATTCTACCTCGGCGGCGACTTCGATCCCGTCAAGGTGGGCCTCGATACCACCGCGACGTCCGGGACCTTCCTCGTGGATACGTCACTGTTGGGGAATTCGAACGCTGGTCACTCGTTCCAGAACGGGCCGCGCGGAAACGGCATCATCGGCCCCTTGCTGGCGGAACAGGAGCGCTGGGCGCTTGTCGAGTACCTGAAATCCATTCCGGAGGAGCCCGGCCGCGTGACGCCGTTCGGAGGCCCAGCGCAAGCCAGCCTTCCCCCGAGGCCGTGACCTTCGGGGCGCGTGGGGAATCGTCCGGCATCAGGCCGGGCGGTCGCGAGGTTTTGACAGCGTAAACGGGAGCCGGGCGATGTCCGATCATATCGATGGGCCGAGGCAGATCGGCGACCCCTCGGCCGATCTCACTGACCTGTTCGCGTTCACGAGCCCCGAAAACCCGGCTCGTACGGTGCTGGCCGCCAATGCCTTTCCGACCTGTGGTGCGGACGCGATCTTCTCCAATGCTGTCGGCTTCGCAATCGTGGTTCGTCGCGCGAAGGTAGCCGGGGTTGGCGAGGCAACGAAATTCGAGACGAGCGACCCGGAAATCCGGTTCTCCTGTCGGTTCGACGCGCTGGAACATGGCGCGGCCGGACAGCCTCCGATCCAGCGTGGCACCTGCACCCTGCCTGATGGTCAGACGCTTCGTTTCGTCGTCAACGACGAGCGCGGTGCGTCCACGCCCGATGGCGTCTTCAGGGTCTATGCGGGGGTGCGGTCTGATCCATTCATCCTCGCGTGGCTGCTCGGGGGCGATGGCATGAGGAAGTTCGAGAACCTCCTGTACAACGACAACGTGCTCTGCATCGCTATCGAATTTGATACGCAACGTGTGCTCGATCCCGACAGGGGGGCTCTTTTTGGAGTGATCGCCGAGACGGTGCCGTTGCCGCATGCCGGCGCTCTTGTTGGGCACGAACCGCCACGCCTCGATTGGGTCGGCCGTCCCGAACAGACCAATGTCCGGCTCAACAATGGTGGGCTGGCCGGCGTGGACGATCTGCGCGATCTCTGGAACCAGCAGACACCGTTTGCGATCGACGAAACGCTCAAGCCCCTGTTCCTTCAGCGCCTGAAGGACAGCCTGGCCAACTGGGATATGCGCGACGGCAGGCAGGATTGGACCCCGGCCGCGCTGGCATCCAACGCCAGCATGTTTCTCGACGACTTCATGCTGTTCGACGTGGCGAAGCCGATCACCGATACGAGCCATTTCGAAATCGAAAGAAGCACGCTGAACGGAAAACCCTATCAGACCGGCGGCGGACGCACCGTCGATGCCGATGTCATCGATGTGCTTCTGACCTGGCTGGTGAATCGCGACCGCACCCACCTCCAGGGCGGTACGACCAAGGCAACGAAGCCCGGCACCAGGAATTTCCCCTACTTCGCCACACCCAACACCGACTTGCAGACCATCATGGAAACCGTCGAGCTCAGTGCTCCACCCGACCGGATCTGGGACTTGATCGGACCATTCGGCGGCACCTGGCACCCGCTGGTCGCCCAGATCGTGCTGACGGGCACGGGTGTTGGCCAATTGCGCACGATCCAGACGACGGAAGGCAAGCAGATCATCGAACGTCTCGACGCAAGCGACAGCACGGCCAGATTCTACCGCTATACAAATATCGCAGGGCTGCCGGTGGCGAATTACACGGGAATGCTCTCGGTCAAGCCGAGTGGCTCAGGCAGCACCGTCGAGTGGCGCGCACAATTCGTTCCGAACGGCCAAGGCACGATTATCGTCAAGACGATCGTGTCGACGCTGTTCAAGACCGGGCTCGATAGCCTCAAGTCGCGCTTTTGAGGACAGGGGTATGATTGCGCAAGCAGAGTCCGACAACGTGGTCTTTCAGACCACCGACGGCGAGATCGCCGCGATTAATCTCAATAGCGCGCGCCTGCGTTCCTGGACGCGTTTCGATCAGGATCCGCAACGAACGGGCGTCTCCGAAACCGTACTCGAACATGAGCAACTGACGGCGCAACTCCTGGGCGACTTGTCCGCATTCGACCGCATGGAAACGCTGGCCGATCTGCTGGCGCGGCTCGACCCCTCGTCGCCACGGACCGCATTGATCCGGGCCCAGGTCGCGTCAGCCCTGCACCGTTTTGCCGAGGCGCGGGGACATGTGGCGCAAGCGAGCCTCGGCGAGGCTTCAGCGGCGGAAAATCTACTGCTGACGATCGATCAGGCCTGCGGCACCGCGCTGGACGCGGTGCTGGAGAAGCGGCGCCGTATCGCGGAGCAATCCGGGCTCTTGCCGGATCAGGTGGCGCTCGGCGCCCTGCTGGCCGATCTCGGGGACTTTGCCGGCGCCGACCAAATCTACCGGCAGGCGCTCCGCGACTACCGCGAGGTGTCGCCATTCCCCGTGGCCTGGGCCTGCTTCCAGCTCGGCGTGCTCTGGGGCGAACTCGTGCCGGAACCCGATTTGGCCCGCGCCGAGCGCTGGTACCGAAAGGCCGTCGCCTGCTTGCCCTGCTATGTGAAGGCCCGCGTGCATCTGGCCGAAATCCAGGCCGGTGACGGCCGGACGAGGGAAGCTGAAGCCACTCTTGTTCCCGCCATTGCAAGCGGCGACCCCGAAGTGCTCTGGCGCCTAGCCGATACGCTGGCCGTCTCCGACGAGAGGCGCAGCGAGGCCGACGCGTATCTGGACGCCGCACGCTCAGGCTTCGAAGCGCTCCTCGCCAGGCATCTGCTGGCCTTTGCCGATCATGGCGCCGAGTTCTACGCCGGCAGCGGTGGCGATGCTCGGAGAGCCTTCGAACTGTCGCGGATCAATCTCGAGAACCGACCGACGCTACGCGCCTTCGAGCAGGCTCATGAGACCGCCATTGGCGCTGGCGAAACCGAGGCCGCCGCCGCGATCGCCGCGTCGGCGCGTCGACGCTGGGCCCCCACGGCCGCGTTCCGACTGTCGTCGCTGGCACGACACGGTGCTGCCGAAACCGATGGAGCCGTCGCATGATGATCGACCGTCGCAGGTTCGTAGCGGGCGCAGGCCTGGCTGCCGTCACACCCGCCATCGCCTTGTCCTTGCCGCAACCTTCTCCGGCGCCGGCGACCGCAATCGCGCCTGTCCTGATGATCGCCGGCTGGAGCAATCCGGACGACGGCGACACGGCGGAGCAGGTGTGGCTGCGCGTCGGTCATGGATGGCGAACGGCCTGGCGATGATGAGACGAGGGCTCTGACGACGACACGGAAAGCTATGTGCGGAGAATCACCTTGGCCGACACGATCAAGCTATCCGTCAATGGCGAGGCACGTGTCCTAAGTATTGACGATCCCAATATGCCGTTGCTCTACGCGTTGCGCGAGCAGCTTGGCCTGCATGGCTTGCACTACGGCTGCGGGCTCGGTCAGTGCGGAGCTTGCACCGTGCACTATTACGGGGAAGCGTTGCGTAGCTGCCTCATGCCGGTCTCGGCGGTCGCCGGGGCCGAGATCGTGACCCTGGAAGGCCTGGGGACGGCGGAAAAGCCGCATCCGGTGCAGCAGGCCTTCATCGACGAACAGGCTGCCCAATGTGGCTACTGCATCAACGGCATGATCATGCAGGCGGCCGCGTTTCTTTCGACCACGAAGCGGCCGACGGAGGAACAGGCCCGACTGGCACTGGCGAGTAACCTCTGCAAATGCGGCACACATGTCCGGATACTGCGCGCCGTGATGCGCGCCGCCGAGCAGATGTCATGAGGGCGGGGGGGCAGATCTCCGGGGCGCCACTCTCTCGTCGTGCAGTCTTGACCTATGGCGGAGCGCTCGTCGTAACGTTCGAAGCCCTGCGATCACCGTCATGGGCGCAAGCCCCACCCGCGGCGAACGGCGGCGCGGCAGACGAAGTCGGCGGGTTCATCGCGATCGGTGCCGACGGGCTCGTCACGATCAAATCCGGGAAGGTCGAGCTCGGCACCGGTGCGCTTACCGCCATCGCCCAGATTGCGGCCGAGGAGCTGTCCATCCCGATGGGCCGGGTAACGATGATCCAGGGTGATACCGAACTCACGCCCAACCAGGGGCCCACCTATGCCAGCCTGACCATTCAGGACGGTGGCATGCAGATTCGCCGTGCTGCGGCCACCGCACGCGCCGCATTGCTCGATCAGGCTGCAATTCGCCTCAAGGTCGCCAAGGACATGCTCGAGGTGCGCGACGGCGTGATCACGCCCCGGCAAGGCGGCCAGGGCCTGTCATATGCCCAACTGGTCGGCGAACGTCGGCTGACGATCAAGGTCGATCCCGCCGCGGCGCTGAAGGACCCGAAAGATTACACGATCGTCGGCACGCCCGTGCCTCGCCTTGATATTCCCGCGAAAGTCCTTGGCAGGTTCACCTTCATCCAGGATTTCACGTTGCCTGGCATGCTGCACGCGCGGATGGTTCATCCAGCGGCGCTCGGCGCCAAGCTCGAAGCCTGGAACGACGCCGCCTGCCGCAAGATCACGGGCTATGTGCGGACGGTCCGCAAGGGCGACTTTCTGGCCGTAGTCGCCGGCAATGAATGGGCGGCCATCCGGGCATCGACCGCGATCGTCGCGACCTGGTCGGCCTGGGCAGGCCTGCCCGACGAGGCCAGGCTGTTCGAATATGTTCGCAGCTCGAAAGTCGTCCGCAATGAGGTCCTACAGAACACCGGCGATACGACCGGCGACGAGAGTGCGAGCGGCAGAATAATCGAAGCGACCTACGACCTGGCCCTCAATACGCATGGCTCGATCGGCCCGTCCTGCGCGGTGGCCGATTTCAAGGATGGTGTTCTCACTGTCTGGACACCGTCACAGGCGAGCCACCTGCTGCGGTCGCAACTCGCCACCATGCTGGGACTGTCGCAGGAGCGCGTGCGCTGCATCTTTGTCGAAGGCGCAGGATGCTATGGCCGCAACGGAGCCGATGATTGCTCGTCCGAAGCCGCGTTGCTTGCAAAGCTGCTCGGCCGGCCGGTCCGGTTGCAATGGATGCGAAGCGACGAACATGGCTGGGATCCGAAGGGGCCGCCGGTCCTGCTCGATTACCGCGCCAGTCTTGATGATCAGGGCCGAATTGCCAGCTGGCAATCCGACATCTTCCTCAGCGAACGACCGATGCAGCGCTCGGGTGCGACGCTCCTGGCGGCCACTCTCGCGAAACTGCCGAAATTCGGGTCGGGAGCCGGGGTGTATAATCCGGGCCTCGGCATCCCCTATGCCTTGGCCAACAGCAAGCTGACCGCGCATTGGCTCGCCGACACGCCGCTCCCGGCGGCATGGATTCGCGCGCCTGCACGCCTGCAGAACACGTTTGGCAATGAGAGCTTTCTCGACGAGATTGCGGCCGCAACGGCTGTCGATCCGTTCGATATCCGCACCCGGAATCTCAAGGACCCGCGCGGGCTCGAGCTGCTCGAGAGCCTGCGGAACCTCGCGCAGTGGGAGCCGCGCGGCTCGCGGCCGCGCGATGGCGGCATGCTGGTGCGGGGGCGGGGCGTGTCCTACGCCAAATACGAGCTGGTCCGGACCTATGTCGGGATCGTCGCCGATGTGACGGTCGATTGGTCGGACGGCCGGATCAAGGTCGATCGCGTCTTCGTCGTTCACGACTGCGGCCAGATCATCAACCCTGACGGGCTGCGCAATCAGATCGAAGGCAACGTCGTCCAGACGATCAGCCGGACGCTGGTCGAGCAACTCACCTTCAGCCGCAGTGCGGTCACGAGCCTCAACTGGGGTAGCTACCCCATCCTGACCTTTCCGAACGTCCCTCAGGTCATGATCGACCTGATCGACCGGCCAAACGAAGCGCCATGGGGAGCGGGCGAGCCGACTACTTCCGTCGTGCCCTCGGCCATAGCGAATGCGGTCTTCGACGCGACCGGCGTGCGCTTGCGATCGGTGCCGTTCAGAGCGGCCAAAGTTCTGGCGGCTATGCGCCTGGCGAAAGCGAGATAGCGGGATGAGCACCGTGGAAGCACAGGATCACGAAGGAGAGGACTACGTCTCCTCCGCTTTTCGGCGTGAAAACGTCGCCATCGTGGGCAGCCCCGACGAAATCCGAAGGGTCGCCGCAGAAGGCGTGAGCGGCGCCATGGCCGTTGCCGGCCTGGCGGTGGCCGCCATCCTCGTCATCTGGTTCGCCTTCCTCCTGTTCATCTATCTCCCGCGAGGCGCTGTTGACTGATCTGACAGGCGAATCCGAACGAAGATGGGCCTGGGTCGTCACCGGGGTCATGGTCCTCGTGCTTGCGGTGATCACGTTCAACGGCGTGCACTGGGCCGTGCAACCCCCGTCGAATGTCGAAACGATCGATGCGGATCGCCTCCATCTCGCCGGGGAGTTTGTCGAGACCAATCTGGGCACCGAGGTCGTGGCGGATCAATCGGTGGTCGTGCGCGTCGTCGCCGAGCAATATTCGTTCGTGCCGGCCTGCATCGTCGTTCCCACCGAGACCAGGGTGGTTTTCCGCGTCACCAGCCCCGACGTGGTGCATGGCTTCCTGATCGCCGGCACGAATGTGAACAGCATGGTGGTGCCCGGGTTTGTCTCCGAGGCGCGTACGCGCTTCGAGCGGCCCGGCGAACACCTGATGCCTTGCCAGGAATATTGCAGCGTTGGGCACCAGGGCATGTGGGCGCGGGTGAAGGTCGTCGATCGCCTCGAATTCGCCCGATCCTATGGCGGCAGATTGCGAGCGTCCTGTGCAGGGTAGCAACCGCCTCGTGCTCGCCCATTTCTGGACCGCCTTCGCGGTCTTCGCCGTCATGATTCCGCTCGGCGCCTGGCAGATGCTGGTGCGTAGCCCGCTGCATCGGTGGATAGACCCGGAACTCTACTACCGGGCGGTCACGGCGCACGGCACCTCGCTCGCCTATGTCTTCCCGACGCTCGTTGCGATGGGCTTTGGCTATGCGGTCTGCGCGGTGTCGCTCGGCCGGCCGATGCACGGGGCGCGGCTTGCCTGGGCGTCTCTCGGACTGGTGATCGCCGGGGGCGTGCTGGCGATCGCGACCGTGGCGGCCGGCAAGGCGACTGTTCTCTACACCTTCTATCCACCGCTGCTGGGCAGCCCGTATTACTACCTGGGCATCCTGATTGCGGTGATCGGTTCATGGATCTGGGTCGGCCTGATGATCTCGCATTTCAGGCGCTGGAAGCGTGATTATCCGGATCTCCCGGTTCCGCTGGCGATGTTTGCCACCACGGCCGGCGCATTGCTCTGGGCCTGGACGTCATTGGGAGTCGGGGCGGAGATCGTCTTTCTGATCCTGCCCAATGCCTTCGGCTGGACGGACACGATCGACCCCGCCCTTGCGCGTCTGCTGTTCTCCTGGACCTTGCATGCCATCGTCTACTTCTGGCTGATCCCCACCTATATCGCCTTCTACGTGCTGCTGCCGCAGGCCGCCGGCGGCCGGCTCTACAGCGACAAGATGGGCCGGATCGCCTTCCTGCAACTGCTGATCTTCGCGATGCCGATCGGCCTTCATCATCTCTTCGCCGATCCGCAGATCGGTGCCGGCTTCAAGTTTCTCCATGCGGTCTTCACGGGAATGGTGGCGGTCCCCACGCTGCTCACGATTTTCACCATTTGCGCGTCTCTCGAAATCGCGGGCCGCCTGCGGGGCGGGCGCGGTCTTTTCGGCTGGATCGCCGTTCTGCCATGGGACCGCCCACTGGTGCTGGCTTCGGTGCTTTCGCTGGTCATGCTGGGCATGGGTGGGGCCAGCGGCCTGATCAACATGAGCTATGCGCTCAACCTGACGATCCACAACACCCAATGGGTCACCGGGCATTTCCACCTGATCTACGGGGGGGCGATCGTGATCATGTATTTCGCGATTGCCTATGAACTCTGGCCGCGCCTGACCGGTCGCCCGCTCGCATCGCCGCATCTCGTCCGGCTGCAGCTCTGGACCTGGTTCGTCGGCATGATGGTCGTCACGCTACCCTGGCATCTGGTCGGTGTCATGGGACAGCCGCGGCGCATGGCCTATTTCGACTTCACCAATTCTGCACTCGCGCCTCAGGCGATCTGGGTGAGCGTGTCGACGGTCGGCGGCTTCATTCTTGTGGTCTCGGCGATGCTGCTCGTGGGCGTGCTGGTCGCATCTCATCGTGCGCCGAAAGCCGCGATCCCGCCGCTGAGATTTTCCCTTGCGGTCAATCCTCCTCTCCGATTGCCCAAATCCCTGAACAGTTTCGGGGTCTGGACGCTGCTGGTCGTGGCCCTGACCGCCGCAAATTATGGCTATCCACTGGCCCAGTTTCTTTTCCTGAACAGGACGAGCGTTCCTGCCTATTCGAGCCAGGTACGATGAGCAGCGGGGGGCGCCAAGCATCGCGCGATTCCCGGTTCGCCGTATGGATCAGCGCCACCGTCGCGCTGTTCATCGTCGCGGTGCTGATCGGCTTCATATGGTTGCCATCCGTCCAGAGGGGCGCCGAAGGTCTCGATCTCTGGAGCGTGATTTGCCGTGCAGTCGGCCTGCCCAACGCAAGTGCGCGGGCTCCCGTCGCGATAGCCGCACAGCCCGCTTCGACGGTTGCCTGGACCGCCTCGACGCGACAGCAGCTTGCGCAAGGTAACGCGGCGCGCGGTGCAGCGCTTGCGGTCAACTGCAACAACTGCCACGGCCTGAACGGCATCAGCACTGACGCGGCCTTCCCAAATCTCGTCGGTCAGAGCGCGGACGCGATCTACAAGCAGCTCGCGGATTACCGGAGCGGCAAGCGCAACCCGGTGGTAATGGGAGTATTCGTCTCATCCCTGTCGGAGCAGGATGTTTTCGATCTCGCGAAGCACTTTGCGTCGCTCTCGCTCCCCGTTGCCGGGCCTCCGGAAAAGAGCGATCCAGCGACCTCCAACGTCCGAACCCTGATCGAAGTCGGCGATCCCCGGCGAGGCATGGCGCCCTGTGCGGCATGTCACGGACCGCTCGGCTTGACGATTGGCGCTCCGAGCCTGCGAGGCCAGCAGCGTGCCTATCTCGAACAGGAACTGCAGGCCTTTGCCACGGAGAGCCGCCGCAATGACATCAGGGAGCAAATGYGCTCCATCGCTCGCCAGCTGACGAGCGCAGAGATCGCGATGATTGCTGCCTATTATTCCGGCCTTGGCCAGCAATAACCGCGGGGAAGCGTTGCCTCATCAAAAAGGATTGCCGGCGCGCGGCCTGCTGATTGCAAGCGGGTATCGGTTCCTGCTGGGCTAGCCTCGCGAAACCATGCGAGGGGGAGTGAGGAATGGGCCGAACCAGTCGCGGCTGCCATGGTGCAGCCCTAACCAGAACGGTACTGGGTTGAACGTTCGATGCGGCGTGTTCGCCGGGCTATTTCGGAAACAGGAACTGCACCTGGGCCCGGAGTTGCCAGTCGGCGCCGCCGCTGGGCTTTGCGACATTGTAATAGGCTGCAAGCTGCGCGTTGATGGCCTGATGGCCGATCTTGAACACGCGCCCGAAACCGCCTCCAATCGGCACCGTCCAGCGGTCGCCGTGGCCGGCTTCCCAGTCGGCGGTGATGATGGGAGACGAGGTCAGATACCAGCCGCCGTGGAAATTGTAGTTCACGAAGGGCTGGAGCGTCATCGCATTGACCGCGCTGCGGTTGCTCTTGCCCGCGAAGGACCAGACATTGTTGGCGAGGACGCCGACGACCCAGGGCCCTTCGATCGCCAGGGCAACGAAGGCCGGGCCCGCCGAGTACTTGCCGCTGGTGAGGGTCTTGTCGGTGCCGGTCGGGAATACGAAGGTCGGCCCGATGCCCCAGATGATGCCGTGCGTCGGCTGCTTCGGCGAGAAGAAGAAGCTCGGGTTGATGTCGCCGAGGCCGAACTCGCGGTCACCATTCACCGTCAGGGCCGGTTGCGAGATCACCGGCGTGATCCAGCGCGTGATCAGGTTCCAGTCCTTGTTCAGCGTGATCGGGATCACGGGCTGGATGTTGAGGACATTCTGCAGCTGCCTATGCGGCCCGACATTGAAGTTGAAGTTGTTCTGGAAGGGCAGGCTGATCATGTCGGCAACGGGGTTCTGCGCCGCCTTGGCCAGATCGGCCGTGCTGTTCGTCGAAGCCTCCGCCAGCGCTCCTCCCGAACACGACAAGGTCGCGAAGAGTGTCAGTCTGGCTAAGCTGAACAACGTCCTCGCGCTCACGGCCGGAAATTCCTTCATCGACAATAAAGCTGCCGACGGCCAAAACCGGTTTCCCGTTTGCCCGCGGCACTTATACTGTGCGACAAAACAGCAATCGGATTTCGAGACCACTCATTTTGCGCCAACTTTACGGTATTCCGGAGTGTCCAGCGCGTGTCTGAAATCCCCGTCATCTCCAGCCATATCCTGCACGGCCTGCCAGCGTTCCTGCGGCATGAACTCGGGGAGAGGGCGCTTCTGCGGGCGAACCGTGCGGCAGGCTTCGATATCGAGCTGACCGAGGGCCGCAATTGCTTCATCCCGCATGCCGCAGTGCTCGGCTTCGTGAATGCCGCCGCGAGAGTCGCCGGCGAGCCCAATCTCGGGTTCCTGATCGCCCCGATGATGAACGCCGGCAACTATGGCTGTTTCGGGCGCTATATCCTGGGAGCCGAGACGCTCGGCCACTCCATCGAGCGGGCGATTGCGGCCCTTGGCTATCACAGCACCCACGACCGGATGTCGCTCGCGATCACCGGCGACGAGGCGCGCTACAGCTATGTCTTTGCGCTCGCCGRCCACGCTGGCTACGAGATGATCGCCGGTGCGGCGGCCGGCGTTCTGCTCAGCGTCATCAGGGCCTATTTGCCGTTCGACTGGCGGCCGCTGCGCATCGAGCTCAATATCGAGAGGCCGCGCCAAACCGGCCTGTTCGAAGATCTCTTCCACTGCCCGGTCCTGTTCAACGCGCCGGCCGTGACGATCGTCATCGAACGCCATCTCTTGTCGGCTGCTCCGAACCGCGGGTCATGGCCCATTGTCACCATCGAGGACGTKGCGCGAGACCGGCCCGGCGGAGCGCCACACGATCTGCTCGACGTCGTCATGGCACAGGTCCGGGCCCAGGTTCTCACCGGCAGCGTCTCGATCGATCGGGCTGCGCGACCGATGGGGACCAGCGTCCGGACGTTGCAGCGCGAGCTGAACCGGGCCGGCACCGATTTCCGCAGCCTGGCAAACGCGGCACGGCTCCAGCGCGCGACCGAATTGCTTCGGCACATGAACGGCTCGATCACCCGTGTTGCGGCGGAGATGGGCTATTCCTCTCCCGCCAATTTCGCGCGCGCCTTCCAGAAGGCGACCGGCCGCACACCCCGGGAGTTTCGCTCGGACATGTAGTCGCGCACCGTTCCGCAGTACCCCGCAGCTCTGCGATCCGCACCGGCTGTAGGACGGGTTCTCGGAGCGTCATCGCCCTCAACCTGCTCGTTCGAAGGTGATCATGTTCTGCAGGGGGTCGGCAGATGTCAGCCTGACCCGGATCCTATCGCCCGGCTTGCTGTCCTGCCCGCGAACCCGCGCGACCACCGGCAGCTCGCAGAGCTGGATGCGCAGGCCGTGCTCATCCGCGTCGGTCACGACCGCCTCGAACGCGGTTCCTTCGCTGCCCTGGAGCATAAGAGCTTCGGCCAGATCGATGACGTCCCGGTCCACTTGACCGTCGCGCGCATCGGCCCGCGCCATCACCGCAGGCAGTTGTTCGAATGCGGCCGATACCGCTGGCGGAACCGGCTGGCCGTTCGCCACCGCCAGGGCGGCGCGCACCACATAGCGATCGGCGAGACGGCGCAGCGGTGCCGTGGCATGCGCATAGGTCGCCGCCATCGGCGCATGCCACGGCACGATGCCTTCGCGATAGGGAACATAGCTCGCGCCGCCGCTAGCCCTCCGCACCGCCAGCATGAAGGCCGCGTGGCTGCTGTCGGCGGGATTCAGCGTCTTCTCGAACTGGACGAGCGTCTCCATCTCCGGCCATGACAGGCCCAGGGCGCGCGCGGTCTGGCGCAGGCGCTGGACGGCCTTCTGATCCGGTTCCTGCATGACCCTGAACAGGCCGGTCCGGGCTGTCAGGAGTGCAGCCGCGATCGCGATATTGCTGGCCAGGGACAGGGTGGCGTTCTGCTCCTCGGCGCGTAGGCGCGGGCGGAAGATCAATTGGTAGCGGCCGTCGCCGAGAGCATCGACCTCCTGTTCAGGTGGGTCCACGCGCGCTGCGCCGCGCCGGCTCTCGGCAGCCTCGATGCGGCGGGCCAGTTCATCGAAATCGGGCGGCAGATCAGACGCGCCGACCCTGTCATAGGCGAGCTTGGCGGTGCTGCGGATGACAGCCCGCTCTGCATTGTCGAGATGGACGTTGCCATCGGTGTCGATCCGGGTGGTGAAGATCACCGCCGGCCGAGGTCCGGTGGGCAGGAGGCTCGCGGCGCCCTCGGCGAGAACCGGCGGATACAGCCCGACCTTGCCGTCCGGCAGATAGAGCGTCGTGCCGCGCTGCCACGCTTCCCGGTCGACCGCGTCGCCATCGTCGACGAACCAAGCGACATCGGCGATGGCGTAATGCAGCAAAAGGTCGTTGCCGCTGCGCTCGATCGTGAAGGCCTGGTCGAGATCCGTCGATGTCGCGGGGTCGAGCGTGACGAAAGGCCGGTCCGTGCGGTCGACATGCGCGGTCGGCGCGCGATGGGCAGCAGTTTCCGCCGCTGCAAGAACCGCGGGCGGAAACTGCTCCGGCACGCCGAATTGGCGGCGTATCGCCGCCATTCCACCGATCAGCGCATTGGTGGAATCAATGAGGGTCTTCATCCTCGCGAGACCTCTGCCCGTTGTTGAGCTGCTGCGAAGCAGCCCGCGCGAAGGTTCGCGAACTGCTATAGTTGCAACCGTTTGGGCATCACATGCAACGATAGCGATCGGTCATGTCGAGCGATGCGCCTCAGACTGGATCGGGGCGCACTTCGCTTCCCGCAGACGTGGGGCGCAATTTGCTCGACTCGAGATAGGCACGCCGGTGGGATCGACGATCGACCTGCGCCTCGCGAATAGCCTGTTTCCAGTGTCACGCCCGCGTGCCCGCTAACTCAGGTTGTTGCCCCAGATCATGATCGACAGCGAGAAGGTGATGAGGCCGATGACCGCCAGGATGAACGCGCGACGACGGGTCCCTGCCTCGCTGTGGTTCAGGCCGGTCAGCAGTGTTGCAAGCGTCCAGAGGCCCGTGAATGCCAGAAGCACCAAGGTGTAAACTGGGCCGGAGAGGTCATAACCGCCCCCTCCGATCGATGGATGTTCTGAAGGGCCGGGGCTGAGGCTCCAAACCAGAACGCCCACGACCACGACGAAGGCGGTAAGCCATACGTAGAACCCCCTGCCTTTCAATCAGCCCTCCTCAGGCTTCCGACGGTCCGAAAGGGAACCGAGCCCCATTTTGTTTGGGCAGCTTTCCCAGATACGGACGGTGGCCGCATAGCCTCGGAATGACAGAAGCTGGCGCGTCTCACGTCGCAAATGCTTCGCGACACGGACGGCGTGTGGCTGCGCGGCGATCCCTGCGTCTTGGTAGCATCGACCTTTGGCAGGAGGCCACTCGCGCGCGCTGGCCGCGTCTTCAGCCGTCCCTATCGAAATCGATCAGCTGTCCATCGGCTGCAAACTCGGCATCGAACTTGATCCCATCGGCAAGGCGGCCTTCGATCTTGATGCGTCCGCCTCGCTCGAACTCAATCCTTTCGAGCGTAGCACCGGCCGGCCAGGACGGGTTTTGCAGCACCGGGGCCGGAACCAGCGAGCGGATCTGGTCAATGGGAAAGAGGCCGCGCCCCCGCGCTTCGATTTCATCGATTTCCCCGTTCTGCTCCAGTTCGACCTTGATGCGAGCGCCGCCGGGCAGGGTGCCGTAGACATATCTGCCATAGGCGATGTGCGGCTTCGGGCGGGTCTGAATGTCGGTCAAGCCGAGATCCACAATCGACCGCGGGAGATCCTGGGCGGCAAGCAGGCCGGGCCAGGCGAAGCTTGCCGCAAGGGCCGTGGCTACGAAGATGCGCTTCATCACTTCCATTCCTCTCCGCTGTCGGTCGCGCAGCAGGCCGGCTGTCGACGTCGCGACACTCCGCCGAGATTGTCAGAGATGGGCCGGAAGCAGAAGTCGTCCTAACCGACGGGGGGTGACCCGCTGAGCGGCTCCAGTATCTGGCGGCACCGGTGCCGGAGGCCGCCGCTGCCGCCGATGACGGTCCCTATTGCTGGGACAGAATCCACTTCACCAGACCTTCGGCCTCCTCGGGCGAGACGCCAGGTTGAGGCGGCATCGGCATCTGACCCCAATTGCCGCCCCCGCCCTTCATGATCTTCTCGCTCAAGGTCTTGAGCGCGGCTTCGTCCTTGGCATAACGCTCGGCCACGGCCTTGTAGGCTGGACCGATCATCTTGCGTTCGATGGAATGGCAGGCGACGCAGTTCTTGCTCCTGGCCAGTTCGGGGCTTGCGAAAGCGGGCGAGGATGCCAGAAGCGCGACGAAAGCGGCTGCGGCGAGGTGGCGAAAGTCAACCATGGACCAGGCTTCCCATCATGCGCGATCCGGATCGGTCGGTATCGCGGAACAGTGGTCGAAACGAAGCGGACAGCACCAACGCAAGGATCATCATCGGCTCTCCGGTCGGGGCGGCCAGGCACGCGATGATCTGCGGGACATGCGCTGAAACGCGAGCGCTGCCGGAGCCGGCACTTGTCCGCCGCCAGGCGAGAAGCCCAAGCTCCATCTGTCCGTATCGTCTCGTGCTGGTCGCTGTCCGAAGCGGTTGCGAATGCTGATCGCGTCAGGTCTGCGGGCGCGGCCAGGCTGGGCCCGCAGACGGAAGGTCGGCCGCGCCGCCGCTGCGGCAGGCGCGGCTGCCCATCAGGCTCAGTTGGGCTTGAGCTGGTAGACGTCGCCCTGGTCGGTGGCCACGTACATGCTGCCGTCAGGCGCCTGCACGACGGAGCGGAAGCGTCCGGCCGGCATCGGCAGGGACACCGTGCTGCGCGTGGCGGACGCGCCATCGGGCGTGATGTTGAGCACGTCGAGGCGGTTGCCGACCGGCGTTCCGTGGATGCCGATGCCCATGAAGGTCACGACCATCCGGCCGTTCCAGTCCTTCCATTGCGGGCCGTTCAGGAATACGCATGACGACATGCCCTGCGAAAGCGTGTCGTTGTTCCAGGCCGGCTTCATCGCGTTGGGATAGGTCTTGGTGTCGGTCATCGGCATGAAGGCCGAGCGCTCCTTCGGATCCACTGCGCCCATCTGGTTCGGCGAGTATCCGCAATAATTGTCGGGGCAGTCGGCGCGCCCGGCGATGTTCGGGCGCGGATCCCAGCCCGCGTTGCCGCCGGCGGTCAGCGCCGTCACCTCGTCGCTATGCCAGGGGCCGTTCTCCGCCGTGTAGGGCTGGTTGGTGCCGGGCCGGAAGCAGATGCCCTGCGGGTTGCGGTGGCCGTAGGTGAAGACGCGCRTATCGAAGCCCTGTGGCGGGTTGTTGCCGGGCGCGGCCTTGCCGTCCCGGTCGATGCGCAGCACTTTGCCCCCAATGCGGGTCGGGCCCTGCGGCACCTCGCCATTATGGGTGTCGCCCGTCGTCACGTAGAGGAAGCCGTCCGCGGGGCCAAAGCGCAGGCGCCCGCCATTATGCGCGCCGGCATCGCCGAAGGGATGGTTGCTCGGCGCCGCCTTGTAGGCGATGTCGGTGACGATATCCTGCCGGTTCGAGACCTTGGTCAGATCGGGGCTGACCACGAGCCGCAGCACCCGATTGGTTCCCGGCGCGGTGATGTTCGACGCCGAGGACACGTAGATGAAGCGGTTGTTGTTGAAGTCGGGGTCGATCGCGACGCCGCTCATGCCGGCCTGGCCGCTGCAGAAGAGGTCGGACGCGGTCTCGGGGTAGTTCTTGGAATCCTTGATGCCGAGCAGGGCGTTGATCTTGCCGGAGGGGAGCCGGACCGAGAGCCCACCGCATTTCTCGGTGAAGAACATCGTGCCGTCGGGCAGGAAGGCCATGTCCCAGGTCAGCTCGCGTCCGGACATCACCGTGGTGCTGGTGAGCCCGGGCGTTCCGCCGGGGCTTTGGGCCGTCGCCGCCCCGGATAGGGCGAATGAAGCCAGTAACGTATAAGGCAACACGAAGCGAATACGTCGAGTCATCGATGTCTCCTCCGAGTTATTGTGCATCCCTGTAAAGGCCAGCGATCCGCTGGATCCTGGGCCGAAAGCATTGTTCGACAGGTCGATTGTTATGCGAGCGTCCAATGTCGTGCAACATCGTTTCGCGTCGAGGTGGTGCGTCGATTCCGCGGCAGAGACGCTGGGGCAGCGCTAAGCTTGCTTGGCTAACGCGAGCGTCAATATTGGAGATGACGAAAAGTCTTACGCAAGAGGATAGGCCGCCGGATGCGGCGCGATATGCCGTTATCCGAGGGCACGCCCCAATTGCATGCCGCGATGACGATAGGTGAATTGATGATCGCTGAGTCGTGGTTCGCTCTGAGTGCCGACGGTCTGGAAAATGGGCAGATATAGACTGGAGAATTTCCAGATTAGTCTCGGCCATATCCGGGAGCTACTTTGCGAGGCTCGCCAGCCCGGGGCCGGATCGCCGGGGAGGGCGCCCGGGCCCGGTACGCCCCGGCCCCAATCTCGGCCAGCTCGCATGGTGGCGAGGCGCAGCATCCGCCGTTCGCGTCGCAATACGCGTCCTTCGGCAGAGTGGCTTTGGGGGCGACGGAGGATTTCTGGAGCGCGCGCGACCGGTGTCCCGATCTGGAGTAGCCCGCTCGCCATCCCGTTCGGGAAAGAGCTCCAGCATCGCGCGTCGCCGATCTCCGGGTACCGCCTGCCCTCTTCTGGAAACCTCGTCTTTCCAATGCGATAGAGGACAGGGATGAATCTCAATCTGAGGGCGAGGGCAGGGTCTGGCGCCGACCTGTCAACTCCCGACCAAGGCGGCCAACGGGAATCTCGCGCCATCTGAGCCACCGCTTGGCACTTGCAACAGCTCAGTTTGACAAGCGAGGTCCCTGTGCCGGCATGGAGGTGAGCGTGCCGACGATCCGGTCGGTGCCCGCGCCTGCCGCGCAGAGCGCGTTCGCCGTCTCGCCGAAATCGACGAGATCATGGTGGCGGGCATCCGTGGCGCGCTCCAGCGGGATCAGCCAGGCCGCATGGCCGCGGCGCGCAAGGCCTTCGAAATAGAGCTTCTGGGAGGAGAACGGCACATTCGTCTCGCGCGGATCGCCGATCACGAAGACGCGCCGTGCGGGATCGGTCGGCACCTTGTCGAGCGCAGCCGAGGGGTCGAAACGCTCCGATCTCTGCCCCGGCCTCACGAGGCCGCGTGCTTCCAGATAGGCGCGATAGGCGGCTGCGCCGGAGGAGATCACCGCACAGCGCAGATCGTCGCGCTGCGCCAGCATCTCCGCGACGAGCGTGCCGCCACCGCTATGCCCGCCGAGCGCCCATGACTGGATGTGATACCGCGCCTTGAGACCGTCGAGCGCAGCCGAGATGAGCTGCGCTTCGATGGGGCGACCGCGCATCGTGTAGTGCTTGCCGGCGCTTCCATAGGTTCCGGGCCGCCCCAGGAAGATCGAGGGGATGCCGAAGCGGGCCGAAAGCCTCTGCTGCAGCGCGACCATCTCCGTCGGGCCGAAGCCGCTTTGCCGCTTGTCCGCATTCGCCCCCTTCGGTCCCAGTACGTCGCCGTTCAGCCAGATCGCGGCGATGGGGATCGTGCCGGAGCCAGGTTTCAGCCCGGCCGCATAATATCGCAGGCATGTCGCCTGGGTTTCGAGCCAGATCGCGGTATTCTTGGCTTCCAGCGCCGCGCACTCGGTCCGGCTGATCCTGATGCCATCGACCACGGCGATCGGGTCGAAATTCGCCCGCTCGGGGATGGATTGAGCGGAGGCCGGCGCCAGTCCTGGCGCCGCGGCAAATGTCAGCGTCAGCAGTCCGAGACGGCTTGAAGCTCCTATACCGCGCATCCTCGACTCCAAACGCGTTGCCGCCGAACCGGTACAGGCGCGGCCGATCCATGGACAGGGCATGATTGGCTCATTTCGCGGGCGGAGGCGAACGCCATCCCGCCCCGCGGGCGAAGCGGCGACATCTGACGACATTTCGGCGCGCATCGGGCAAGATGGCCCCCCTGCCACCGGAGGGTTGGCCGATGACGCGACGGGATTTCGTCCTCTTGCTCGCTGGCGCAGGGCTGACCTGGCCGCTCGGATCGCGTGCGCAGCAGCCCAAGGCCGTCCATCTCGGCTGGCTCACCATGGGACGGGTCGCCGAAGTCAGCCCGTTTCTCGACGCATTGCGTGCCGGGCTTGCCGCCCTGGGCTATGTCGAGGGCCGCAATCTCACGATGACGGCGCGCTATGCCGATGGCGACAGTGACCGGGTCGTGGCCTTGGCGGACGAACCGGCCRCCATGCCGGTGAATGTGATCGTCACCCATGGTCCGGCGACGAGCCTGCTTCAGAAGGTCAGCGCCGTCGTCCCGGTGATCTATGTGTTCAGCGCCGACCCTGTTCTGGCCGGGCTCGCCGAGAGCCTTGCCAGGCCCGCACGCAAGATGACCGGAATCACCTTGATRTCGGTCGAGCTGAACGGCAAACGCTTGGAAATGCTGCGGGAAGTGATGCCGCAGATCAATCGTGTCGCGATCATCGCAAGTCCGACGCATGCCGGAGAGGAGCTGGAGCGAAGCAATTCGATCGAGATGGCTGAGAAGCTCGGCATTGCGATCCAATATTTTTCCACCCCGGGTCCCGATGCGCTCCGTCTGGCCTATGCCGGCCTGGCCGCCGACCCGCCGCAGGCGATCGTGGTCTTTCCCGATCCGATCACCTTCACGAACCGCCGGCAGATCGTCGATGTCGCGAACGCACACCGCATTCCCGTCGTCTCGGCCTGGGCCGATTTTGCGGAGGCCGGCGCCTTGTACACATACGGACCGAAGCTCGCTGAATCCTATCGGCGGGTCGCCTATTACGTGGACCGCATCCTGAAGGGAACGAAGCCGGCGGAACTGCCGATCGAGCGCCCGACCGTGTTCGAATTCGTGCTCAATCTGAAGACGGCGAGGGCGCTCGGCATCGAGGTCAAGCCAGCTCTGATCGAACGCGCCGATCGCGTGATCGAATAGTGCGCCGGCTCCGGTCGCCTGCGCCGGCGAAACCGGCATCGTGGGCGCGGCCCTTCAGGAGTGACGGCGGCCGGCCCAGCCCGCGAGCCGGGCCAGGAAGGCGTCGGCGGCCCCGAGCTGCGCGGGCGCGATCCATTCGTCGGGCTGGTGCGCCTGGGCGATCGAGCCCGGCCCGCACACCACCGCGGAGATGCCGGCGGCCTGGAAGAAACCGGCCTCCGTGCCGAAGGGCATCGCGAAGGGCGGGCCGATGCCGCCGAGTGCGGCGACGACAGCGAGAGCCGGTTCGGCGCCGGCGCTCGCCAGAGGCGGAACATGGACATGCCTTCGCGTCGACTGGCGGATGTCGGGCGGCGTTGCGCGGGCGAGATAGGCGGCGACCAGCCGTTCGGTCTCCTCGGCATCCTCAGGCGTGACCGGCCGGAATTCCCAGAGCAGCTCGCAGGCGGAGGGCACGATGTTGATCGCCGAGCCGCCCTCGATCCGGCCGAGATTGACGGTCGTGCGGTCGATCGCCCCGGCGCGGTGCCCGACCGCCCTGAGGAAGCCGGCGAAATCGACCGCGGGATAGATCGCGCTCGCCCCCGCGCTCGGATCGCTCGAATGCGCCGCCTTGCCTTCGAAACGCGTGCGGAACCCGAGAAAGCCGCGATGGCGGTCGCCGAGCCGCATCAGGGTCGGCTCGCCGATGATGCCGAGCTCCGGCCTCTCCTCATGGGCGAGCAGATCGGCGATCAGGCCGGGCACGCCGAGACAGCCGACCTCCTCGTCATAGGACAGCGCGATATGGATCGGGCGGGCGAGATCGGCGGCCGCGAAACTCTCCGCCGCAGCAAGGCAGGCCGCGATGAAACCCTTCATGTCGGCGGCGCCGCGGCCATGGAGCTTGCCGTCGCGCTCGCTCAGCCGGAAGGGGTCGGAGGACCAGCTCTGGTCGTCGACGGGAACCGTGTCGGTATGCCCGGAGAGGACGACGCCGCCCGGCGCGCGGGGGCCGAAGCTCGCGAGGATATTGGCCTTGCCGCGACCCTCGTCATGGCTAAATCCTCCTGCGCAAACACGGTCATGATCTGGCTTCTCCGGGGCGTCGGGATACGGACGGGCGGCCGCCAGCGGCGGCGAGGCCGAAGCCGCCGAGGATCAAGGCCGCGCCAACGAGATGGAACGGCTGCACGGGCTCGCCGAGCAGCAGGAAGGCGAGGGCGGCGGTGAACAGGGCGACGAGATGGAAGGAGGCGCCCGTCACGCTCGGCCCCAGCGCACCGACGCAGCGATTCCAGATGATGAAGGCGAGCAGCGAGGCGAAGACGCCGATATAGAGCACCGCCGCGATCGGGCCGGGCGATATCGGGATCGTCGCGCCCTGGGCGAGCTCCCAGATCCAGAACGGCAGCAGCACCAGGAGCCCCGCCGCCATCGTCGCGGCTAGGAAGAGGAGCGGGTCGAGATCGGCCGGGCGGCGGCGCAGCAGCACCGAATAGACCGCGTAATTGGCGACCGCGATTAGAACCAGCGGCTCGCCGCCGGTGAGGCTCAAGCCCGACAGCGTCGAAGGCGCACCGCGCGCGACGATCCAGCTCACGCCGACGAAGGAGATGGCGATGCCGGCCAGCGTGCGGGCCGAGACACGCTCGACGCCGAGCATGAAGGCGGCGAGCGGCACCATCAGCGGCAGGGTCGAGTTCAGGAAGGCGACGCTCGCGGCCGGTGCACTTTGCAGGGCGAGATAGCCCAGCGCATTGTAGCCGGCGATGCCGAAGGCGCCGCAGGCGAAGACGAGGCCACGCGCGCGGATGAGCGCCTGCCGCTGCGCACGAAGCGTGCCGAGAACGAAGGGCAGCAGGCAGGCGAGCGCTACGAGCCAGCGGCCGACCGCCAGCGAGACAGGCGGAAAGGATCCTGCGAGCGCCCGGCCGAGCACGAGATTGCCGGCCCAGAACAGCGGCGGCAGGGGCAGGAGCAGCAAGGGCTGCGACCAGAGACGCTGGAAGAGATACATCGCGAGCGCCTTACGCGACGCCGGCGAGGCCGATGCGCAGCCGGCGGTTATGCCGGCCCTTGTTGTCGATCTTCAGGATGCTGATCGGCGGCGAGGCCCCGGTCGACGCGAGATGCGTGCCGCCGCAGGCCTGCCGGTCGAGCCCGACGATCTCGACGATGCGGACCTGCCCGTCCGCCGTCGGCGGCGGGGCGACAGAGCGCGAGCGGATCAGGCCGGGCTCCGCGAAGGCCGCGGCTTCCGCGACATGGCTTTGCCGCACCGGAAAATCCCGCCGGATCAGATCGTTGACCGTGCCTTCGATGGCGCGCAGGCGCTCGTTATCCGCCTCGGGCAAGTCGAAATCGATGCGCGCCGTGCCGTCCTCGTTCATCTGCACCCCGGTGACGAGCGCGCCATTGAAATCCTGGAAGACGACGGCATTCACGATATGCAGATCGGTGTGCAGCGCCCGCATCAGCTGCCGGAACGGCCCGTCGACCCTCGCTTCCACGGGCGCCGCCGGCAGTTCGAGCGGTTCCGCCAGCATGTGCCAGAGCCGGCCGCCCTCGTTTTCGAAACCCGCGATCGCGACTTCGCCGCCAGTCCAGGCGAGCGTGCCGCGATCGGGCAATTGGCCGCCGCCGCCGGGATAGAACGGGCTCTCTGAAAGCGCGACCCGGCCTGGCCGTGTCTCTACGACCTCCGTCGCCAGCGTCAGGACATCGGGATGATCGAGGCAGTAATAGCGGGACATGAAACTCACCTTGCGGGCAGCCCCGACGAGGGGCTTGCCTGCAGGCGAGAGTGGCGCGGCGCGGCGCGTGTCTATTGGCGAAAATTGAGAGCGCGATCAGATCGCCCGTGTGCGGCGGCTCTGCCGAAGACCGCAATCCACGTTTCCTGCCGATGCTTCAGCCGGACGCGGCGCGCACCCATTGCAGCGGCGTAATGCCGTAGCTGCGCTTGAAATGCCGCGTCAGCGCGCTCTGGTCGTAGAAGCCGGCGTCGAGCGCAGCAGCGGCGATCGTGGCGCCGCGCCCGAGCGCCCTGATCGCCGCCTTGAGGCGCAGTTGCGTGAGATAGGCATGCGGGGTCAACCCCGTGCTGCGCTTGAACAGGGCGATGAGCTGGAACGGCGTCAGACCGACCTCCAGCCCCAACTGCTCCAGCGTGAGGTCCTCGGCATGACGCTCCCGCATGAACTCGCGGATGCGGGCGGCTTTGGCGCGGTCCCGCGCCGGCAGCACCAGCCGGGGTTCGCCCGCGGCATGGCGCCGGATCAGGGCACCGAAGCTGCGCAGCAGCAGCTCGCGCTCCTCAAGCGGATCGTCGCCCTGGTCGAGGATGCGGTGCAGGCCGAGGAAAGCCTCGATCAGATCGGGGTCGTGGACGGTGTTGCGGCTGAAATAGGCGGTCTCATCCAGGCCCAGCGCGGTCTTCAGCGTCTCGATCGCCGGTGGCGTCAGGTAGAACCCGCGATAGAGCCAGCGCCGGCTCCAGCCCATCCGCCCGGAATGGGGCTCGTCGGGGTTGAACACCAAGAGGCTCGAGGTCCTGGCCTCGTCGCTGCGTCCGCGGCTCTTGAATTCGGCGCCGCCGGCTTCGGTGACGGCGACGACGAAGCCGTCATGGCTATGGGGCGCATAATCATGGCTGGTGAAATCGGCAACGAGGCAGCTCAGGCCCGGAACCCGCGGGTCGTGCCAGTAGCGCGAGGAGTTGCGGAGGTCGATGCGGGCCAAGATGCGATCCGGACGGTGAGGACGGGTGCGATGGTGCGACGATCCAGGCCGGATCGCAACCATGCTGCATTGCCGAAGGCGCGCCATCGGCTCCTCGAAACGCGCTCATCCCAGCCGCGATTGCTCACGGAACTGACGCGGCGTTACGCCGGCAATGCGGCGGAAGGCGCGGCTGAAATGCGCCGGGTCCGTGTAGCCGGTCGAAAATGCGACATCGATGATCCTGGAATCCGTGTCGCGCAAAAGCCTGGCCGCATTCTCATATCTGACCGTGTCGAGGATGTCCGAATAGGTCAGGCCGACATGGGCGAGCTTGCGCTGAAAGCTGCGGGCGCTGACGCCTGCCATCTCCGCGACCTCGGCCAGAGCCGGGGTTCGCTCATCCAGATAGGCCGGCAACATCAGCTTGAGCAGTTCGACGATGTCAAAGGCCGAGGGACCATCCGCGTGATCGTGCGGGGGGGCAAATGAGTCGGTCGAACGGTTGGAAAGACCAAGGTGGGAGACCGGCAGGCTGATCCAGGCAGCGTGCTGGCCTGACAGGAACTGCACATTGGGCCAGGCGGCCCGCGTCGCAGGACCCGGCGTGTACCTCGTCTCGAAGGCGATCGTTCCCGGCATCCAGTCGGGCCCTGCAAACTGCCGGATGATGTAGACCGGGAAAATATTCTGGATCCATTGTGCGTATTCCAGATTGAGCAGCCCATCTGTCCCGGCGAGCCTGCTGCAGACGCGCGCATGATCGTCATGGTGTTCGATCCACATGCTCAGGATCGTATCCTCCCGTGACGCCCAGCGGCAGGCGTGCCTGAGCGCAACGAGCAGTGTCGGGGCGTGCGCGATCAGCGCCCGGGTCCTTTCTCTCAAATGCAGGAAATGCAGCCGCTGGGTCGCGAGGAAGCCGAAATCCTCGATGCCCTGGGTTCTCCCGGCGGTTGCCGCGAAGCGCAGCACCGGCAGGAGCGGCAGGTAGAAGTCGCTCTTCTCCTCCAGGGACGAGGGAAGCCGGAACTTCTCCAGGAGCGAATGTGTCGGCGCCCCCCTCTCGTCGAGAATTCCGACGAAGGGCAGAAGGAACTGGCCGCGCGTCAAAGGGATATCAGCCATCGGATCTCGCCGTGATCATCGGGGCGCCGCGTTTCCTGGGGCAGGGCTACCCCAGGATTCGCCAACGACGCGCAGAATAGCCGGTCGCGATTGGCGCGAAATGGCAAGACTGCGATCTGCCCATGCACGAAATGCTGGGAACGGAGTTCGCCTGCCGGTCGGGACATGATCGGCGGCACGGAGGCGTCGGCTTCCGCGGACGGTCCGCCTGCACGAAGGGTCGGCAACGCCGTCGCTCCGCCCGTGCGGCGGGTCGACACAGGCCACGGACAGGCCACGAGACCAGAGATCAATGTCAGGGGAAACGGTGCGCTCTCTCATCATCGCGTTGACGTCGGCAGCATTATACATGCCCGCCTGGGCGTCCGATCTCCCGCAGCCAGCCCGGCCGCCAGCCCCTGTCATTGCTTCAGGGCCAAGCTTCTCCATCACGAGCTATCTCTGGGCGACGGCGATCGACGGAAAGAGCGCAACCTTCCCGCCGCTGCCGGCCGCGGATATCCACCTGCGCTTCCGCGACGTGCTGAAGGAATTGAACGGCGCGATGATGGCCTCCGCAGAGATGCGTATCGACCGCTGGGGCTTCCTGGTCGATGGCCAGTTTTCGCAGGTGACGACCGGCGGCAACCTGCCCGGGCCCTTCTTCTCCGCGCTGAAGCTGCGCTCGCAGAGCACGATCGTGCAGGGCTCCGCCCTTTATCGCGTCTATGAGGACGCGGCCGTTTCGCTGGACCTGGGCGGCGGCGTCCGGTTCTGGAACCTGAACAATAAGCTGGAGGTCCTGCCGGGCCCGGCCAATCTCCGGATCGACCACCGCGACTCCGAGATCTGGGCCGACCCCATCCTCGGCGCCCGGCTCGGAATCAAGCTCGGTGGCCCATGGAGCGTGACGGTTGCAGGCGATGTCGGGGGCTTCGGCGTCGGCTCGCACCTGACCTGGCAGGGCTTGGGCAGCGTCAATTACGCCTGGAGCGAGAGCCTGACGTTGAAGGCCGGTTACAGGGCGCTCCATGTCGATTATCGCAGGGGCGGTTTTTCCTACGATGTGACGCAGCACGGTCCCGCGATTGCGGCAACATACCGGTTCTGACCGGTCTGCCTATGAGTTCGACGATGGCGAAAGGAATGGATATGTCTATGACGGCGAGCGCGGTTCGGGCCGCAGGTGTTTCGATGGTTGCGCTCATCGCGCTCTGCGGGCAGGCCTTTGCGCAAGCGGGTGAAACCCAGTCCAAGGTCACCGATCCGCATTTCAAGATCGCGCCGGGCTATCTCAAGCCATCCGAACTGCCCGACAGCCTGGTCCTGCTGGGGCCGCCGCCCGAGAAGGACTCGGCTGCCTTGGCCAGGGACGAAGAAGCGCGCAAGGCGACGCTCCCGCTGCGGAACACCAGTCGCTGGAAGCTCGCCTCTACCGATGCCGATCTCGCCTTTCCGCAGGCGGCCGACAATTTCTCCTGCGCGATGGGTGTCAGGATCGACCAGAAGCAGACCCCGCGCCTCTACGCGATGACGCAGAAGATGCTGTCCGATTTCGGCCTCTCCACTTATGGCGTGAAGAACAAATACAACCGCGTCCGGCCCTTCGTCGTTCACAATGAATCGACCTGCAGGGCGGATCAGGAGGCGATTCTGAGGACCGACGGCTCGTATCCGTCCGGCCACACCGCCGCGGGCTGGGGATGGGCCCTGGTCTTCGCGCAGATCAATCCCGAGCGCTCGAATGAATTGCTCAAGCGCGGCATCGAATTCGGGCAGAGCCGCGTCATCTGCGACGCCCACTGGCAGAGCGATGTCGATGCCGGGCGCATCATGGGGGCGGCGACCGTTGCGCGGCTGCAGACCAATCCGGCCTTCCTTGCCGACCTCAGGGCGGCGAAGGCGGAAGTGAAGGCAGCGAAGGTGAAGCGCTTGAACCCGATGCCGGATTGTGCTGCCGAGACCGCGGCGCTGTCCGGGCAGTAATATGTCCAGCTGGGCGGCCGCCATGCGCCTCACAAGGTGGCGCCGGCTGTCCATCGAAGCTCCGCGTCCGCCGCCGGTCACCCCGGCGGCATGCGCTCGAAGACCCGTAGCGCGGGGTCGATCCTGTCCCAGCCATGGCCGCGAATGCCATAGGCGACCATGTGCGGATTGAACTGGCCGGGGTCGTCAAGGCTTGCCGCATGCACCGCGATCAGCTCCGGCATGGCCTGGAATGTCAGGTAAACGGGCGTTCCGCAGGTGGGACAGAAGGCGTGGATCTTGTCGTTCCCGCTGTCGCCCGCCACCCGCCAGCTCTTCGCTTCGCCTGCGATGGCCACATCGGCGCGCCCGGCGAAGGTCAGATAGGAACTGTGCCCCGTGCCGCTTCGCTTCTGGCAATCCCTGCACTGGCAGTGGATCTCGACGATGGGTTCGCTGCTTGTCTCGTAACGGATCGCGCCACAGGCGCATCCGCCGGCAAAGTGCCTGGTCATCGTCGTTCTCCTGCTGCCAGGTTGCCGATGGGCACTGGATCGCCGCGCGTCCGTTCGGACGCGGGGATGGGCGATCCAGCTCCTTGTTCGAGCATCGGATCTTTCCGAGAACCAGATTCCGCCCTTCGGGCCGATGCTCTGACTCTTTGTGTTTTCATCGCCTCTTCCGAAAATCGCAATCCACTTTTCGGGCCGATGCTCTGAGGGCTCAGGCCGCTTTCTTCTTGCCGAAGACGTCGAGCCCCCGGCCGGTTTCCAGGAAGGATTTCAGGCTGGAAAGAACCACCGGCCACCCCTGGCTGATCCCCTTCGCCATGCTGCTGCCGGCCTGGAGCTCGTCATGGCTGACGGTCAGCCGGGTCATTCCGTCATAATCGTCGATCTCGAAGGTGACCCGGCTATGGCTCGCCGGATCGGCGGCCTGCGCGGGGCTCGCCCAGGTGATGACGAGGCGTGACGGCGGCGAGACCTCGACGACCTTGCCGACCAGCTCGACGGTCCGCGCGTCATTGGCGCGGATATGCTGCCAGCCCGATCCGGCCTGCCAGTCGGAGACGTTCTCATGGCCCCAATAGCGCCGTGCGATCTCGGGTTTGGTGATGGCTTCGAAAACCTTCTCCGGCGTCGCGACAATATAGGTCACATAGACAAAGCTGGTCGTTTCCGTGGTCATTCTTCGTTTCCTTCGATGTCTTTCTTCAGGTCGTGGAGCAGGCTGAGCCTGTGACGTTCGAACTTGCGGACCCACCGTTCGTAGACCTCGTGGATCGGCACAGGATTGATGAAATGCAGCTTTTCCCGGCCGCGCCTGACCGTGCTCACCAGATTGGCCGCCTCCAGGATGCCGAGATGCTGCGTCGCGGATTGCCGGGCCATGTCCAGGTTCTCGCAGAGCTGGCCGAGCGTCTGCCCGTTCCTTTCAAAGAGCAGGTCCAGCAGCTTTCTGCGCGTCGGGTCCCCCAGCGCCTTGAACACGTCGTCAGCGTCCATCGTCCTCACTCATCTGCGAGGGCAATTTATGCAGGTAAATACCTGCATGTCAAATCGCGGCTTGGACCCACCGCAAACCCGACGGCCGATTGCGGCGCCGAGGCCGGGGAGCTACACCGTCCTCCAGCCTCCCTCACGGAAGCTCCTGGCGGCGGCATCGACCGTGCGCTCGATGCGCAAGCCGGTTTCGAAATCGATGAGATGAGCCGGCTCGCCGGCGATGGTCCGCATGAGCTCGCGGCACTCGATGATCTTGAGCTCGTTGAAGCCGAGTCCGTGACCGGGCGCAGGGATGAAGCGGTCATAGGGCTCGTGCACCGGCGCCGTCAGGATGCGGCGAAAGCCCTGCAGATCGCTGCGTCCCTCAGTGGTGTAGAGCTCGATCTCGTTCATCTTTTCCTGGTCGAAGCTGATCGTTCCCTTCGCCCCGAAGACCTGCACGAAAATCCGGCCCTTGCGGCCCCAGGCGCAGCGATTGAGCGCGACGAGCCCGGACGCGCCCGAAGCGAAGCGCAGCAAGAGGGTCGCGATGTCGTACGTCTCGACCGGCCGCGCGCCGCCCTCCTGCTGCGGACGCGTCGGATAGGGCCTGGCCATGTCGGCCATGACCTGCGCCACCTCGCCGACCAGCACCTTGAGCAGCGAGAAGGCGTGGACGCCGAAATCGTCGAGCGCGCCATGGCCCGATTGTGCCGCGCTCTTCCAGGAGAAAGGCGCTTCGGCATCGGCCATGAAATCCTCGTCCATCTCGATGCGGACATGGTTGACCGGCCCGATGGCGCCTTCGCCGATCAGTCGCGCCGCCAGCCGGATGGCCGGGTTCTGGATGTAGTTGTAGCCCAGTGCCGCGACCTTTCCGGCCGCCCGGGCGGCAGCCAGCATCGCTTGCGCATCGGCGAGGCTCGTTGCCATCGGCTTCTCGCACCAGACATGCTTGCCGGCCTCTAGCGCCGCAATCGCCATCTCGGCATGGACGGCGTTGGGCGCGGTGATCGAGACGATGTCGACCTCGGGATGGGTGACGAGCGCGCGCCAGTCGGCGGTGGACCCGGCGAAGCCGAGCTCGCGCGCCCGTCTTGCAGCCAGCGCATCGTCCACCTCGCACAGCATGGCGAGCCTTGGGCGGGCGACATCGCCGAAGACCGGAGCAACGGCATTCCAGGCCAAAGCGTGGCATTTGCCCATATAGCCGGTGCCGATGAGGCCGACGCCAAAAGCGCGCATGCAAGTTCTCCCGAGCTTGGGGGGGCTGGTCAGGGTGAAGGGATGGCTCAGACGGTGCCGCCGAGGGTTCGCAGTTCCTTTGCCGCCGGCCACCAGGGGCGCCCAGGCGTCAAGAGAGCAAACCTGACGCCATCGTTCAAGGTTCGGGGCGGCCAGAGCCGCTCCCGCAAGGCGTCGGAATGCGGTTCCTTCGGTAGGGCGTGCCTGCAGACGAAGCTGATCCTTGCGCAGACAGGACGCCTGCGAGCTGGAGGCGGCTCTGGCCGCCCCGAACCTTGAACGATGGCGTCAGGTTTGCTCTGTTGGCGCTTGGGCTAGCATTCGGACGCCACCAGCGCCGGCGCCGACCTGGGGTAGTGGACGTGATGACCCAGCACCGCATTTACACAATGAGCTTCGCCAAGGTCTATCCGCTTCTGGTCGCCAAGGCGGAGAGGAAGGGCCGCACGAAGGCGGAGGTCGACCAGATCATCCACTGGCTGACCGGCTACGGCCAGGAGGCACTCGCCTGTCAGCTGGCGAAGGACACGGACTACGAGACCTTCTTCGCCCAGGCGCCCGCGCTCAATCCTGCGCGAGCCGACATCAGGGGGAAGGTCTGCGGCGTCCGCGTCGAAGAGATCGCCGAGCCGGTGATGCGGGAGATCCGCTACCTGGACAAGCTCATCGATGAACTCGCCCAGGGGAGGGCGATCGATAAGATCCTGCACCGTCGGCCGGGATAGGTCTTGCGTTTGCGCTCGCGTCCAAGGCCGATCTGACCCCTTCGGGATATCGGATTGGCAGTGCTTCAAGCGGGAGATGCGAGGCTGGTTTCGCCGCAAACGACCGATAAGCGCCGTGAGAAGAGGCAATCTGCGGTCTACTCTTGACGAAACTCCGACACCTCGCGTCGAAATGGAGGACGCCTTTCCTTATCCCCCCTAGGGGGATATAGGCAAAAGATGTCTGAACCCCACATCCATGAAACCCATCCCGCGATCATCAAGCGGCTGAAGCGCGCTGGTGGTCACCTTGCCAAGGTCATCGAGATGATCGAGGCCGGACGCTCCTGCCTCGACATCGCGACGCAGCTCCAGGCCGTCGAGAGCGCCATCACGCAGGCAAAGCGGACGCTGGTGCAGGATCATCTCGATCACTGCCTCGACGAGGTCCTTGGCGACCTGCCGACCGAGCGTCGCCAGCCGATCGACGAATTCAAGCAGATCACGAAGTTCCTCTGAGGCTCACAATGCTCAAGGTCCTGTCCAATCGCGTCTACGGTCGCCTGTTTGCTGCGCAGATCATCGCGCTGGTCGGCACCGGTCTCCTCACGGTCGCGCTCGGCCTGCTCGCCTTCGCACTCGCCGGCGAGAGGGCCGGCGGCGTCCTCGGTACGGCGCTCGCGATCAAGATGATCGCCTATGTCACCGTCGCGCCCATTGTCGGTACGTTTGCGGCACAGCTGCCGCGCCGCGCCTTCCTGATCGCCATGGATCTGGTGCGCGCGGCCATCGCGCTCACGCTGCCCTTCATCACCGAGATCTGGCAGGTCTATCTGGCCGTGTTCCTGCTTCAGTCGGCCTCAGCCGCCTTCACGCCGACCTTCCAGGCTACGATTCCCGACGTGCTGCCGGACGAGGACGACTACACCAAAGCCCTCTCGCTCTCGCGCCTGGCCTATGACCTCGAGAGCATCGTCAGCCCGATGCTCGCGGCCGCCTTGCTCACGGTCATCAACTTTCACTGGCTTTTCGGTGGCACGGTCATCGGCTTCCTCGTCTCGGCAGCACTCGTCCTTTCCCTTACATTACCGGCCTCTCCAGCCAGGAAACGCGAGGGCGGGATCTACGACAGGACAACGCGAGGGATCAGGATCTATCTCGCGACGCCGAGGCTGCGCGGACTGCTCGCGCTCAACATGGCGGTGGCGATGGGGGGCGCCCTCGTCATCGTGAATACCGTGGTGATCGTGAAGGGGCGGCTCGGCCTTGACGACAACGCGGTTGCGCTCGCGCTGGCCTGTTTCGGCGGCGGGTCCATGCTGTCGGCGCTGACGCTGCCGCGTGTGCTGGAACGGGTCGCAGATCGAACGGTGATGCTGACGGCGGCGACCTTTCTGGCTGCCGTCCTTGGCGGCTTCGCTGCACTCCTCTGGGCCAGCGGCTGGGCACTCGCTCCGGCGGCGACGGGTACGGGCTGGGCCGCGCTCCTGGTCACCTGGGCGCTGCTCGGCATCGGTTGCTCCGCGACACAGACACCGTCAGGCCGGTTGCTGCGACGCTCAGCTCACGCCGAGGATCGTCCGGCGGTGTTCGCCGCGCAGTTCGCGCTCTCGCATGCCTGCTGGCTGGTGACCTATCCGCTGGCGGGCTGGCTCGGCGCGATAGTGCCACTGGCGACACTGGCAGGCCTGTTCGCGCTGGCGACGCTGGCGGCAGTGCTCTTCGCATCGCAGCTTTGGCCGGCTGGCAGTGCGGATGCCCTTGCGCATGACCATCGCGAGCTTCCACCGGGACATCCTCATCTTGCAGAGCATGGTCCGCGCCATTCCCATTCCATCATCATCGACGACCTGCACAGTCGGTGGCCCGCCGAGGCAAGATGAGGTGGTCAGGATGCAATGCCCCGGGTGCAGGCAAGAGCCATGACCGCGATGGCATGGATGGCTGGGACGGGTGATCGAGCGCCGGTCGTCGATCCGGCAATGACCTGCACGGGCTCCGTGGATGCGCGACGAGATCAGGCGGGCGGGCCGGCGCCAGATCGTGGAGGCAAGCTATTCCGCCACCATGTGGCATGTCAGGTCAGGGCATGCCGGGAGCGAAGCTCCCGGCCGCGCGGCCCTTCATGCTGCTTTGGCTCGCTCCTGCGCTGTCTTGACGGGCCCCTTGGCTGCAACGAGCGCCTCGTGGTCCAGTGCGGTCTGCGCGGCATAGGCCATCGCGAAACTGGTCAAGGCGTCGTCGAAGATCCCCGACGCCCCCATGTAACCGGCGATYGTCGCCGCATCGCCCGAGCGGACATGCGCGCGTGCAAGCGTGCGGCCGCAGAGTTCGGCATAGGCCGTCAGGGCCTGGCCCTCCACCACTTCGGCGATCGATCCGAGGCGGCGGTTCTTGAGTTGCCGAACGTAGAAATGCCGCCCGCTGGCGCTGTCATCCGCCCAGCCCAGGAAGACGTCGCTGGCCGCCTGCAGCATGCGCTGGCCTTCCACCACCCGCTGTCCCTGATGCGGTGGCCCCGGGTTCTTGCTCTTCGTCAGCCGGGCGAGGACCGAGGTCTGGGCTTCCTTGACCTGCAGGAACAACGGCTCGTCATCGGCCGTCATGAACAGGCCTACGACGCAGAACGTGCCGACGCTGCCGACGCCGACGACCTTGAAGGCGAGGTCCCGCAGGCCGTAGYGCGTCACCAGCACGCGGCGCTCGGGCGGCAGGGTCTCGCGATAGTGATGGAAGACCTTGTGGGCCTGCAGCGAGCGCGTGCTGTCGCGTTCCTCAGGCAGATGGTAGATCAGCGGCGGCCGGTCCTCGATGCCCCAGGAGCCGTCCGCCCCGGTATGCAGGCGGGGAAAGTTGCTGTCCTGCTGCGGATTGCGCGACGCCTTGGTGAGCAGGCCTTGCACATGCTTGCGCAGCGTCGGGTCGTCGATCCGCTCCAGTTCCTCTCCGAGTTCGGTGCGCGCATGCCAGGCCTCCAGCGGAGTGAGCTTGGCCAGCCTGCGCAGCCGGCGGCGATAGGCGCTCACCGTCGCTGCAACGGTGAGCCGGGCGGTCCTCCTGGAAAATCCGGCGTCGAGCGCTGCCACAGCGACACTGGCGGCCAGGCGCTTGAGATCGACGGCGAAGTCGATGCCCGGCAGCGTTTCGTCGAAATCGTTGATGTCGAACAGGACGTTCTCTTCCGGCGTGGTGAAGGCGCCGAAATTCATGAGATGACAGTCGCCGCAGGCCTGAACGGGCAGACCGGCCGATGGCAGGCCGGCCAGATCTTCCGCCATCACGGCCGCCGCACCGCGCAGAAAGGCGAACGGGCTCAGCATCATGCGCTCGTAGCGGATCGGCAGAAGCTCCGGAATGCGGCTGTCATCGGTCCCGGCGAGAATGGCGACAGCGTCGCTGCTGGAGCGGGGCGCCCAGTCGGCATGGCTCTCGCGCGGAACCTTGCCGCGCAGGGCCTTGCCGGCGGCGTAGCGCTCGGCACGGGACAGAAGCTGCGGCTTGGCCGGTTGATGTCGCGTCATCGGGGACCTCGATCTTGCCGTTTCGGCCCGCATGGACATGCTGTTCGTCGACGGACCTGTCCTTGGCGGCCGTATTCCGCGACCCGTCGCTTGCGCAGGACCCGTTTATACCAGCCTCCGGGGGCGATGCCCAAGCAAGAGGCCGTGACCCGGATGCTGTTCGTTTCCAAAGCCCGCAAGCATCTGTTCTCGTTGTCGCAGGTATTCGGAGAGACATTGCCAGACAATGCCCGAGAGGAGCATACTGTCTAATCTGGCCCAAAGGCACGATGTCGGGAGGGTTCGGAATGAACGGCTCCGGGGAACGTCGGGGCGGATGGAGCTGGTGGTACCTGCTCTTCATCGTCCAGTTCATCGCGGTACTCTGGCCGCCGTTCTACAACCGGCTCGACCCGGTCTGGGCAGGCATTCCGTTCTTCTATTGGTACCAGATGCTCTGGGTGCTGATCGGAGCCGCCTTCACCGCCACCGTCTACTTCGGGACCAAGGACTAGCTCGCCCGACCAGACCCTGTGCCTGACGACGACGAGCTCCGACAGGAGCGTGTCATGCATGACGTGAACTGGACCGCCACCACGGTGTTCGTGGCGTTGTTCGGCTTCATCACGTGGCTCGGCTTCGCCGCCGCCAACTGGCGCAAGGCAGATCTCGACCAGCTGCACGAATGGGGCCTCGGCGGCCGCAGATTCGGCACTTGGATCACCTGGTTCCTGGTCGGCGGCGACCTCTACACCGCCTATACCTTCATCGCCGTGCCGGCTCTCGCCTTCGGCGCCGGGGCGGTGGCGTTCTTCGCCGTGCCCTACACGATCGTGATCTACCCGATCCTGTTCCTGGTCTTTCCCAGGCTCTGGCATGTCTGCCACAGGCACGGCTACATCACCGCCGCCGATTTCGTCCGCGGCCGCTTCGGCAATCGCTGGCTGGCGCTCGCCGTGACCATCACGGGCATCCTCGCGACCATGCCCTATAT